>CAZESO010000165.1:0-5474 GCA_964515325.1 uncultured Roseburia sp.
CTCCATGCATAGTTAAACTAAACATGAGTCTCGCAATTTAAAACAAGCCAGGTTATAAAACCAGTATGTTGACTTGTTACCTAATAAAGGCTTGCTACTCCCTCACAGGACTTATAGCTTATTCATAATACCAATTTTGGTATTATTTGTCAACATCATATTATCATTCTTTTAAGCATCTCCATAATGATATCTACAAGCTAAAATATATACATTATCTTCATCAATTTTATATATTAATCTATCCTTATCATTTATTCTCCTGCTCCAAAATCCAGACAAATTACCTGTTAATGGTTCTGGTTTACCTATTCCTTCATTTCCATTTCTAACAATATCTTCAATGAGACTATTAATTTTCTTAAGTGTTTTTCTATCTTCTGTCTGCAAATAAGTATAATCCTTCCATCCGTTATCTGTGAACACTTTATTCATTAACCTTCTCCTCATCCAGCATGTGTATACTAACCTTTCCTTTTTCCAACTGTTTCTTAGATTCCATTAACCAATCGTAATTCGACTTATTACCCATAACATAAATATTTTCCATCAAATTATTATAAGATTCTTCTGACAACATAACTACATTTTTATTATCTTTTCTTGTAACAATAATTGTTTCATAATCATCTGTAACCTTATCCATATATGCTTTCATATTTTCTCGAAGATTTGTATAATTAACTGCTAACATATTTAACACCTCCATATATGTACAGTATTCTGTATTTATAGTTTACTGTACAGTTTACTGTACGTCAAGCATTATTTATATTATATGCTATATTTTGATATATAATTCTAATACATAACTTTCTTCAAGAAAAGTCCTTCCGGTGGTGCCATAAAACCAGCTAAATCTCTGGACTTGCCTGCTATTATATCAGGCATCATATGATAATCCCTTTTACCCGATCCTACTTCAATAAGAGTTCCTGTCATAATTCGCACCATATTCTGTAAAAAACCATTTCCTGTATATGATATAATTACTTTTCCTTCACATTCTGCAATATCTATCTTACTTACCGTTCTTACTGAAGATTTTTTAAAGTGTTTATTACCACAAAAGCTTATATAATCATGCGTACCTATAAGTAATGATGCTGCCTTACGCATATTTTCAACATTTAATTTTTCATTCAACCTATATGCATATTTTCTTGAAAACACATCACCCACATCACCATTATCAATTACATATTCATATGTCTTTGAAACAGCACTTAATCTGGCATGAAATCTTTCATCAACCTCTGACATTTCCAACACTCTAATATCCTGTGGCAAAAATCCATTGATTTCTTTCACAAAGATGATTATATCAACACACTGCTTTACCTTAAAAGACGCAACCTGCCCTTTTGCGTGAACACCTCTATCAGTTCTACCTGATCCGGCTACATCTACTTCTTCACATAAATATTTGCCAATAATCTCATTTAATTTTCCCTGAATGGTATTGTCAGTATTGCCCTGTCTTTGCCATCCATTGTATTTAGTGCCATCATATGCTATGACTAATTTATAATTATGCATCTTTATCTCCTAATCCAACTTAACTTCTACGAAATCTCCTGCAATAACCTCATTTTCAGTAACACAACAATCAATTGCCATAATATTGACGCCTGCTTTTTTCGCCTTCTTTAATGCCTCGCCAAATTCCGCATGTGTCTTATAATTAGGTTCAAAACATTTTATTCCTTTCATTTGTATGACAAATAAAATATTAGCTTCATAACCATCTTTCTTCGCTTCTATTAATTCATAAATATGTTTTACACCTCGTTCTGTAGGCGCATCAGGGAATCTTGCCACATTATCTTCTTCTAATGTAACACCTTTTACTTCTATAAAACCTTTAATACCATTGGCATGCTCATAATAAATATCTATCCTTGAATTACCATATTTCTTTTCTCTTTTAATAAAAGTAATGTCATCATACAACTTTCCTGAATTCAACCATTCATAGGCAATCTGATTAGGCGCCTGAGAATCCATGTTTATCATTCTGTCATTTTTCAATACTTTCACCAATGAATACCTTGTTTTTCTATTTGCATTTTCGCTATGGTCTTCAAGAAAAACAACTGATTTTTCAGGTATAAGAAGTTCCTTACATCTTCCTGTATTCTTCACATGACATTTTACAATTTCATCATCTAATTTGGCATATGCTATAAATCTATTTGGTCGTTCAATAAATATAGCCTTTTTTATATTCTCATATCTCATAAATTCACCTATTAAAAAAACTTCATTGTAGGCTATTCTACCTAAAATGAAGTTTTTTTTCAATAATTAGCTTAGTAATTCTTTAATTTGTTTCTTATATTCAAGAAATTCTTTTGATAAAGCAAATTCATCATATTGAAGATTTTTATTATCAATAATAAGTTCTTTTTTGATTGTTCCAGGATTTCCGCCTAAAATATATATCCTATCTGACAACAATATTGCCTCCTCGATATCATGAGTAATAAAGATAGTCGACATTTCAATCTTACTCATAATATCTATATACCATTTATGCATCTGACTTTTAGTAATAGTATCAAGTGCACTAAATGGTTCATCTAACAATGCTACTCCTTCTGTAGCCAAATACGTTCTTAGAAAAGCTACTCTTTGTCGCATACCACCTGAAAGCTGACTAGGATATAAATTTTGTGTACCTTCAAGTCCAAAATCCGAAAAATGCTTACTTGCTTTTTCTCTTGCAGCACGCTTTTTCATTCCCTTTACAACAAGTCCTAAAGCTGCATTATCAACAATTTTCTTATGAGGCAAAAGCAAATCCTTTTGGAGCATATAGCTGATTTTTCCCGGTCTACCCGTAATATCTTCATCATCCAGCAATACATTTCCGCTATCAGGCATAAGTAATCCCGAAAGAATGTTAAATAATGTTGTCTTGCCGGAACCGCTCACTCCTATTAAAGATACTATTTCACCTTTGTTTAAAATAATATTTATATCTTTAATTACTTCTTTTCCATCAAAACTTTTACTTAAGTTGTTAGTCTTCAGCTTTAATATACTCATTACTAAATCCTTTTCCTGTTAAATCACTTTCTGTAAGCTTATTATCATACAACCATTTATAAAAACTATTCCAACGGTTTTCATCAATTACGCCCCACTCTTTAGCCTCAGCAATATACTGTTTACTAATCCATTCCTGTGACTTATATACAAGTTCCTCAGAACCACGAAGAGAACCTGTCTCGTCACCTTTTATCAGTATATCTGCTGCTTCCTTTGGATTTTCAGCCGCAAACTCATATCCTTTTTTAGTTGCTTCCATAAACTTCTTTGCATCTTCACTGTTCTCTTTGAGATACTTATTATTTGCAACGATTATAGGGGTATAATAATCAAGCTCTTCTGTAATGCTGGCGAAATCCCAATAATCGTAATCTAATCCTGTAAGTTCAGCATTAATTCCACTCCATCCATAGAAAATCCATACAGCATCTGTCTGTTTTGCTTCAAGAGCAGCAGCTTCATTTGTAATAGTGTTAGGAATTAAGTTAACTTTACTAAAATCGGCACCTTCTGCTTCCATAACATACTTTATCATAGCCTGTTCAATTGGCGAATCCCATGTGGCGTATGTTTTTCCTTCCAATCCCTTTGGCGATTCCATTCCTTCATCAGCTCTGGATATTATACCGGATGTATTATGCTGTAAAATACCTGCAACTGCCGTGATTCCAAGTGGTGTGTCCGAATCTAATGAAGCGGCAAATGTATCCTGAGCATCAATTGCAAATTGTGCCTGTCCACTTGCGCACATTGCCGTTGCTCCACCCTCAGGTGGCTGTACAATCTTTACATCAAATCCGGCTTCCTCATAATATCCCTTTTCTAATGCAACATAAAGACCTGTATGGTTTGTGTTAGGAGTCCAATCAAGACAGAACACTATTTCTTTTAATCCGTCTTTATCTTTTCCTTTTTTATCTCCACAACCTACAAATGACATCATAACCATTATACATAAAGCTAACGCTGTAATTCTTTTAATATTTTTCATCAAAATCACTCCTTCCTAAATGTGAACAATCAAAGCTAATTCTTTGAGTGTTCACATTTGTCCCAAGGCATCGATAATTTTCGAATTATATTTACAAGTCCGACCAATAATAAGCTTATTACAACAATCACAATTATTACAGCAAACATTCTATCAAATGCATAGGCTTTCTTCACTCTTGTCATATACACACCAAGACCTTCAAAGCCGCCAAGCCATTCAGATATAACCGCACCAACCACTGCATATGATACTGCAACTTTAAGTCCTGAAAAGAAGTACGGAATAGCAGAAGGAAATTTAACATGGCAAAAAATTTTCCTTTTACCTGCTCCCATTGAACGAAGTAGATTTACCTGATCCACATCCACACTTCTATATCCATCCAACAAGCCTACTGTTATCGGGAAGAATGTTGTAAGCACAACCAAAGTAATCTTTGGTTCCATTCCAAATCCCATCCATAATACCAAAAGCGGTGCGATGGCAACAGTTGGTATTGTCTGTGTAATTACCATAACCGGATATATTGCTTTATACAAAAAATTACAATTGTCCATAATTGTAGCCATAACAAATGCTAATACAATTCCTATTCCCAATCCGTATATTGCTTCCTGCAATGTTATAACTGCATGTTCACATATTAAATCCATATCCGTACATAATGCTGTCACTACTGATTTAGGTGAAGGCAACATGTACGAAGGTACTGTTTCTGTCACGCTTAATAAATGCCAGACTAATACTATAATTCCTAACGCTAATATAGCAGGCAAATTACTGGTGATGCTTTGTAACTTTCTTTTCAATGCTTAACACTTCTCCTTCTGGTTTGTATGAAATCTTTACATATGAATTTACGCTCTTACACCCTGCTTTAATAGCTATAAGCTGACAATTCTTAACGATTTCCATCAATGTGTCATAGTCACCTTCAACCGAAGTCTCACATGGTCCAACATAATAGTTTAAACCTGTTGACTTTATGTAATCAATTACCTCATCAACTATTCTAATTACTTCATCTTCTGTTTGTACACCAGGTAATACCTGAATTGCAATACTTGCTTCCATTTTTTCCTCCTTTCAACACAAAACACTTAGTGGAGTACTGTTTCTTACTAAATTAAGAAAGAGCCCTTTAAATATTCACCTGAATACCTAAAGAGCTCGTATATATCTTACTACATTTCCACTCCCTACGGCGGTATGAACCGCATCAGGTTAACGGGTCCAGCTCATCGCTGTCTCAGCCGCGTTACGCGACACCCCGGGTACTGTGTTATTTACTTTTTGTTTTTGGAATTCCAAAAACATACTAACAGAGGAATTTTTATTTGTCAAGAGAAATTTTATCTATCATTTTATCTGTGTTATTTGCATTTCTAAATTCCACCCTAGGGTGGAATTTAATCTTTCCTAATTA
>CAZESO010000166.1:0-5459 GCA_964515325.1 uncultured Roseburia sp.
TCCTGTGTGTACAGGAATGCCGGGAACATTACCGGTATTAAATAAAAAGGTTGTAGAATATGCTATGGCAGTAGGGTTGGCTACCAATTGTCATATAAATAATGTGAACAAATTTGACAGAAAAAATTATTATTATCCTGATAATCCTCAAAATTATCAAATAACACAGTTATATAGCCCAATATGTGTAAATGGATATGTGGAAATAGAGTCAGAAGAAGGTGCTAAACAGATTGGTATCCATGAAATTCATATGGAAGAGGATGCGGGAAAATTGATTCATGATGATGAGAAAAAGTTATCATATATTGATTATAACAGAGCTGGAGTTCCGTTAATTGAAATTGTGACCGAGCCACATATGAAAAGTGCAAATGAAGTAGTGGAATTCCTTGAAAAGCTGAGACTTATAGTACAGTATTTAAAAGCGTCAGACTGTAAGTTAAATGAAGGCTCTATGAGAGTTGATGTTAACTTATCAGTAAGAAAAAAAGACTCGGATAAGCTTGGAACTCGTACAGAAATGAAAAATCTAAATTCATTCAAGGCTATAACAAGAGCAATAGAAAATGAGACAAAACGACAAATTGACATCATAGAAAATGGTGGAGTGATTTATATGGAAACAAGAAGATGGGACGATACAAAGGGAGAGTCCTATCTGATGCGCTCAAAAGAAGAAGCTAAAGATTACAGATATTTTCCGGAACCGGATTTGATGCCTGTATATATTGATAACAAATGGATTGATGAAGTAAAAAATAATCAACCGGAATTGCGTGATGAGAAAAAGGCAAGATATATCAAAGAGTATGGAATACCGGAATATGATGCAGATTTAATAACTTTGTCTATAAAAATGTCAGAAATATTTGAAGAAACATCTGATATATGTACTAAGCCAAAGAAGGTTAGTAATTGGTTAATAACGGAGACGATGAGGCTGTTAAAGGACAATGAGATGGAGGCTGAAGATATTAACTTTTCGGCTGAAAATTTGGCAAAGCTAGTTGACTTGGCTGATAGTGGAGTTGTCAATAGTACAGTTGCAAAGGAAGTATTCGAGCAGGTATTTAAGAACAATATTGACCCTGAGAAGTATGTTGAAGAAAAGGGATTAAAACAGGACAATGATGAAGAGGCTATTAAAGCCATAGTAATGCAGGTAATAGCAGATAATCCTCAGTCAGTTGAAGATTATCGTAATGGAAAAGATAAGGCTATAGGCTATCTGGTGGGACAAACTATGAAAATGTCTAAAGGTAAAGCTAATCCGGGAATTGTAAATAAGATATTGAAGGAATTACTTTAGATTAAATAGGTTTAATTGTATTTTACAAGAAAAGAGGATGTCAAATGCGACACCCTCTTTAATGAACTATGTTACTCGTCTGCTTCCCAATCAGGTTTATAATCTTCAAAAATAAAATCTAAAATAGGTGCAAGTCCAATAAATTCACAACCATAATAATTCACATCATCATGCTCAACTTTGCGAACTATCTGTAATACGGTATAAAGCGAAGATTCATTATTGCCTAAATTGATTGTAGCATTAAAATAATAACCTGTTGGTAGATTTGCTGTGGTTTCAATACCGATACCCTTTTTGGAAATATTGGTAACAACAATAGGAGCATCAATATTTTCAATCAGGACATTGTCCTGATGAAAAAGATCTGAAATCTTTAACTCAATATGAACATCTAAACGTTTGCTTTGTCTTTTTTCCAATTTAACATCCTCCTGAATTTATATTTACGAAATTAATTCTATTAATATTATACAATCTAAAATATAATTTTACAATTAAAACTTTACCATATTTTTCAGTTGAGATGACGATGTATTTTATGGTATAATTTCAGAGATTATGTAGGTGATTGAACTAAAGATTGCCTCGGAGAGGAAAGGGACAAAGAAATGAACAACAATGAATTTAAGCCGTATATTTCTGCGGATAAGAAAGTCAAAGAGTTGAGCGTTTTATCGATTATAGTGGGTGTGCTTTTATCAGTTATATTCGGTGCAGCAAATGCTTACCTTGGACTTAGAGTTGGTATGACAGTATCAGCGTCTATTCCGGCAGCAGTTATCGGTATGGGAGTTATTAAGGGGTTGTTTAGAAAGAACTCGGTATTGGAGTCAAACATTATTCAGACAATCGGTTCGGCTGGCGAGTCTTTGGCAGCCGGAGCCATATTTACAATGCCAGCATTATTTATGTGGGCAAAGGAAGGTGTAATGGACAAGCCAAATCTTATTGAAATTACACTTATCGCTTTGTTTGGTGGGTTACTTGGTGTATTCTTTATGGTTCCACTTAGAAAGGCTCTTATTGTAAAGGAACATGGAACATTACCATATCCGGAAGGAACAGCATGTGCTGAAGTTATGCTTGCCGGTGAAAAAGGTGGCAGTGGTGCCGGTAAGGTGTTTTTAGGTTTAGGTATTGCAGCAGTATTTAAGTTTATCGTAGACGGACTTAAAGTAGTAAGCGGTGTAATTGCATTACCTATTAAGAAATTAAAAACTGAAATTAGTGCAGAGGTTTATCCGGCACTTATATCAGTAGGTTATATCTGTGGACCAAAGATTTCGTCATACATGCTTGCAGGTGGTGTGTTAAGCTGGTTTGTATTAATCCCACTTATTGGTATTTTTGGTGGAGAAGCAGTGATTTTCCCTGCAACAGTAACAGTGTCAGAGGTTTATGAAGCAGCAGGTGCAATTGGTATTTGGTCTAATTATATTAAATATATTGGCGCAGGAGCCGTTGCAGCAGGTGGTATTATAAGTCTTATTAAGACATTCCCACTTATTATCAGAACTTTTAAGGAAGCCCTTAAAGGTCTTAAGGCATCAGAGACTGATAAGAAAAATGAGTTAAGAACAGAGAAAGAACTTCCAATATCAATAGTTCTTGTAGCAATTTTAGTTATTGCAGTTCTAATTTGGTTAGTACCGGCAATTCCTGTTAATTTGGCAGGCGCATTGCTTATAGTAGTATTCGGTTTCTTTTTTGCGACAGTATCATCCAGAATGGTTGGTTTGGTAGGAAGCAGTAACAACCCTGTATCAGGTATGGCCATTGCAACATTGCTTATTTCAACAATCGTTCTTAAAGCTACAGGCTTAGAAGATAATCAGGTTATGACTGGTGCTATTGCCATTGGTTCAATAATTTGTATTATTGCGGCGATTTCAGGTGATACATCACAGGATTTAAAGAGCGGTTATATTTTAGGTGCAACACCACAGAAGCAGCAGATTGCTGAAGTTATCGGTGTTGTTGCAGCAGCTCTTGCTATCGGTGGAGTATTATACCTGTTAAGTGCAACAGGTTACGGTGGAAATGAATTGCCGGCTTCACAGGCAACACTTATGAAGACAATCGTTGAAGGTGTTGTAGGTGGTGACCTTCCTTGGGGACTTGTGTTTGTAGGTGTATTTACGGCAATTGTTATTGAAATCTTAGGTATTTCAATTCTTCCGGTAGCAATCGGTATGTATTTACCTCTTGAACTATCAACTACAATCATGCTTGGTGGTATTATCAGATGGGTTGTTGAAAAGAAGAAATATGCTAATGATGCTGAGAAAGAAAAAGTTGTTAACAATGGTGTATTGTGCTGTTCAGGTATGATTGCAGGTGAAGGACTTGTAGGTATCTTGCTTGCAGTATTTGCGGTAATCAAAGTTGGTGGAGCAACATTGGCAGACAAGATTGCATCTGTTGGTGACAAGCTTAATCTTGGACAGCCGGGTGGTATTGTATTACTTGTGTTAATGATAGCAGTTGTGTTCGCATTTGCATTTAGTAAGGATAAGAACAATGAAAGTAAATAAGGATTTTAATTATCTTGATTATGTGCCAAAGAAAAATGAAATGAATTCATATTCTATAAATGAAAAGGGTAATGGAGTTGTAAAGGTTGCCAATGTTGGCTTTTATAATAAAATTGCACAAACCATTTTCAAGAGACCAAAGTACAGTAATATTGAGCTTGAAGAATATGGAACCTTTATATGGGAATACATTGATGGGCAAAATACTATCTATGATATCGCCTTAAAGGTCAAAGAAAAATTCGGAGAAAATGCAGAGCCATTATATGATAGAATTTGTCAATATTTTAGTATAATGACAGATAATAAGCTTGTATTTTTGGATAAGAAGTCAAATAAAATTTGATTGCACGAAGCGGTATCATGTATTATAATGATACCGCTTGGTTTGCATTAAGGTGGAGGCATAGCTGGGCGCTACTGTTAATGTAGCAGAAAATAGAAAAGGACAGGTGTCGGAGATGAAGAAATTAGATCTACTCTACGAAGGAAAAGCTAAGAAAGTATTTAACACAGATGAAGAAGGTGTGTTAATAGTTGATTACAAGGATGACGCTACAGCATTCAACGGAGAGAAGAAGGGTACAATCGTTGGAAAAGGCGTTGTAAACAACAGAATGGCTAACCATGTTTTCAAAATAATTGAAAGAGCCGGTGTGCCAACACACTTAGTTGAAGAATTAAGTGACAGAGAAACAGCCGTAAAAAAGGTTGAAATAGTACCATTAGAGGTTATCGTGAGAAATGTCGCAGCAGGTAGTTTTTCTAAGAAATTAGGAATTGAAGAGGGAACTAAGCTCTTAGCTCCTACACTTGAGTTTAGTTATAAAAATGATGAGCTTGGCGATCCGATGATTAATGACTATTTTGCAATCGCAATTGGTGCTGCAACAAGAGAAGAAATTAACATAATTACAGAGTATGCTTTCAAGATTAATGAAGTTATCAAAGAGTACTTCCTTAATGCAGGAATGGAACTTATTGATTTCAAGATTGAATTTGGTCGTTTGCCAGACGGTACAATCATTCTTGCAGATGAAATTTCGCCGGATACATGTAGATTATGGGATGTTAATACTCATGAAAAGCTCGACAAGGATCGTTTTAGAAGGGATCTTGGAAATGTTGAAGAAGCATACAATGAAGTATTTAATCGTTTAGGATTATAAGAAAGGAAAGGTTATACTATGTACGATAAATATCAGAGTCCATTATCAGAAAGATATGCAAGTAAGGAGATGCAGTATATTTTTTCTCCTGAGATGAAGTTTAAAACTTGGAGAAAATTATGGATTGCCCTTGCTGAAACTGAAAAAGAACTTGGATTAAACATTACAGATGAGCAGATAGCTGAATTAAAGGCTAATGCTGATAATATCAATTTTGACGTTGCAAAGGCAAGAGAAAAAGAAGTAAGACATGATGTTATGTCTCATGTTTATGCTTATGGTGTGCAGTGTCCAAATGCAAAGGGTATTATTCACCTTGGTGCAACAAGCTGTTATGTTGGTGATAACACAGACGTCATTGTTATGACAGAAGCATTAAAGCTTGTTAGAAAGAAGCTTATAAATGTTATAGCAGAGATTGCGAAGTTTGCTGATACATAT
>CAZESO010000167.1:0-5408 GCA_964515325.1 uncultured Roseburia sp.
GGAGGCAGCAGTTAGTATTACCGGCGCTCTTAAAGGAAATGCAGGGATTTCTGTTGGTAATGTAGTAGGAAGTAACATTTTAAACATACTTATTATTCTTGGTATAACAGGTGTTATAGTAAATGTTGCAATACAGAAGTCAACATTGTTTGTTGAAATGCCGTTTATGATGGCTATATCTGTTGCCTTAATTGCAATGGGAATGACAGGTGGAAGCATTTCTCGCTTAGAGGGTGTTATGATGTGGGTATTATTTATATTATACCTTGCATATCTTTTCTGGATGGCTAAGAAAGGCAAACAGGAGGATGGCGAAAAAGAAGAGAGACCTGTTTGGAAATTGTTATTACTTGGAATCTTGGGCGCTGTAATTGTTGTCTGGGGTAGTGATATCACAGTTGATAGTGCTGTAACTATTGCAGAGATGATAGGAATTGATGATAGAATTATCGGACTTACAATTGTTGCGTTAGGTACTTCGTTGCCGGAACTTGTTACATCTGTAACAGCTGCTAAGAAGGGTAATGCAGATATTGCTATTGGTAATATCGTAGGTAGTAATATTTTTAACATATTATTTGTTCTTGGAACAAGTGCACTTATTACAAATATTCCATATGCAAGTGGATTTATCATTGATGGAATAATTGCTGTGGCAGCAGGTGTGCTTCTTTGGATAAGTACAGTGAAAAGCAAAAAGCTTACAAGACCTTGGGGTATTGCAATGCTTGTATCATATGCAGCATATGTTGTATATTTATTAGTTTAGATTACATATGAAAAGCGTCGTTTTAGTACGGCGCTTTTATTGTGTTTAACAGCTTCTGTGGATTTTAAATATATTTTTTACAGTTAAATATTGGTTAATGTATTGATTTTGTTAAAAAAAAGGTTTATTATATGTTTATATATGTTGTTATGTGATGGAGGAATTTAATATGGAGAGAGGTACAATCGTGAATGTATCCGACTCTGCAGATTTATGGGTTCGCGGAGAAATGAATTTACTTACAGGATTACATTTTGATAAATCTTTTTTTGAAAAAGCACAGGAATATTTGAAAAGAAATGACCAGAATAATTTTTGTATGACAGCAATAGATATAGAGCATTTCAGACTATTTAATAAGTTGTATGGTAGAGAAGAAGGTGACAGACTTTTAAAGAATATTGGAAAACTGTTGCAGGAGTTTACTGAAGAATATGGTGGTGTCGCAGGTTATCTTGGTGGAGATAATTTTGCTCTTGTAATGCTTTATGATGATTCTCTAATAAATAATTTAAGAAGAGGCATCAAGAAGATAATAAAAGAGTGGAATAATACGGTAGGTTTTTTACCGGCTATTGGTGTCTACAAAATAGGGACAGAAAATATTGCGCCTATTGCTATGTATGACAGGGCAACGGTTGCAGCATCTCAGGTGATAGGTAATTATTTAAATCGTATATGTGAGTATACTCCTGATATGGATGAGAAGCTGGAAGAAGAGATTCGTTTGTTGTCCGATGTTCAAAGAGCATTATCAGAAGAGGAGTTTACATTTTTTATTCAGCCACAATGTGATATTTCTACAGGAAAGATTGTTGGTGGTGAATCATTAGTAAGGTGGAAGCATAAGGATAAAGGAATGATTTCGCCTGGTATCTTTGTGCCTGTATTGGAGAAGAATGGTTTTATCGCGGACCTTGACAGATATGTTTGGAAAAAGGTTTGTAAGTGGTTAAGAAAGCTTATAGATGAAGGGTATGAACCTGTTCCTATTTCAATTAATGTTTCGAGAATTGACATTTTTTCTATGGATGTTCCGGAATATTTATCAGAGCTGCTTAAAAAGTATGAACTTCCAACAAGACTTTTGAAGGTTGAAATAACAGAAAGTGCATATGCTGAAAATAACGATAAGCTTGTAAGAACAGTAGCCCAACTTAGAGATATGGATTTTCTTGTAATGATGGACGATTTTGGAAGTGGATATTCATCGTTGAATATGCTCAAGAGTGTTGCTGTAGATGTTCTTAAAATTGATATGCGTTTCCTTGAAATCGATGAAAATGAACAGGAAAAGGGTATTGGAATTTTGGAATCTGTTGTTAGTATGGCAAAGCAGATGAGAATTCCTATTATAGTTGAAGGTGTTGAAACACAGATACAAGAAAATTTCCTTATGAAAATGGGTTGCAGATATACTCAAGGGTATTATTATTATAAACCTATGCCGATGGAGGATTTTGAAGAATTGCTGTCTGACAGGAGAAATCTCGATTTAAATGGCTTTTGGTGTCGTCAGATTGATTCATTACATCTTAAGGAGTTTTTGGACCCTAATTTGTTCAATGACACTATGGTTAATAATATTTTAGGACCTGCAGCTTTTTATGATATGTATGAGAACAATATAGAGGTTGTTCGTGTTAATGAACAATACTTTAAGTTGGTAGGACTTTCTGAAAGAGAAGAAACTGATGGTTATAAAAAGTTCTGGAATCATGTAAGAGATGATGATAGACAATTACTTTTTTCAATATTTGCACAGAGTCAACAACATCAAATGGAAGGTGCACAGGGTTACATTCACTTTGTTAGAAGTGATGGAGAAATTTTGTGGGTATATATAAAAGTATTCTTCCTTCGAGAGAAGGGTGGACATAAGTTGTTTTATGGTTCGCTTGCAGATATGACAGAGGTACATAATAACAGAAAGCGTGGCTTGGGAAGCTTAGAACACAAAGTTAAGGATATTTCTAAAAAAGAAATGGAGAACTTTGATAAGTATTATGGAAATTTTCCGCATGGTTATGGAATTGTTAAACTTATTTTAAATGATGAAGCAAAGCCGGTAGATTATGATTTTATATATGCTAATCGTGAAGTAAGTAAAACAAGTGGTGGCGATATGGATAGGTTACGCTATCTTGTGTCCAAAACATTTCTTGAAAAAGAGGAAGAAATATATGCGTTGGCGCATAGAGCGGCATACTTAGGTGAAACTGTTAAGTATAATGTATATAGCAGCTTGTCGTGCAGATATTTGGAATTAACCATGTATCAATATAAGCCTGGATATTTAAGCTTTATAATTCATGATGTAACACGTTCGCGTATTTATGAGAATACATTAAATAGAACATTAAGTACATATAGGGCAGTGTATTATTTGCATTTGCAGGATAATCACAGTAGAATGATATATCCGGATGAAAATCATTTGCTTGAAAGAGGTAATCATTATGAGATTCTTAACAGACATTTTGAAAATGGTACAATTAAGAATGAAGATGAGGCGAATATAAGAAAGTTCTTTGATGTAGAACACATTAGAAAAGAACTGATGGATAAAGAATCTATGGAATACAAATATAAGCGTGGTGTAAACGGCAGTGAAGAATGGTGTCTTACAACATTTACTGTAAGTGAACGAAGAGATGATGGGGTGCCTAAAACAGTTATCATCACCATAAGAAGTATTGAAGCTATGATGAGAGAAAAGCAATACAAGAAGCATCAGGATATGGCAAATATGCTTTCGAGTATTGAAGATGGATTCTTTGTATATCAGGCTTGTGATGATAAGGTATTATATGCTAATCCGGCAGTATTAAAGATATATGGCTGTGAAACATTGGAGCAGTTTAATGAACTGGTTTCTGGAACATTTAAAGGAATGGTTTATCCGGAAGATTATAATAGAATTCAATGGGAGATTGACGATCAGGTAAATGAATCTGAAAACAAGATGGATTTTATTGAATACAGAATCATTCGTAAAGATGGACAGATTCGTTGGATTGATGACTGCGGACATTTAGTTCATAATGGTTTTGAGGATGAGAATAAATTATTCTATGTGCTCATATCTGATGTGACAGATACTATGGATGATAACAGAAAGGCAGAGCTTATTAAGCTTAGCAAACAAATGAATAAGTAAAAGTTGCTATTAAGAAAGACGAATAAGAGCAATTTTGTTGAGAAAAATCTCTATAAATGGTAATGTTATTAAAGTGCATTTAGGAGGTTTTTTTCATGGAAGCATTAAATAATGTGTTAACAAAAATTAATGATTTGATGTACAAGCCATTATGGGTGGATTTGCGGGTAGTGCAGTTGTTATAGGTATAAAGAGAGGGTTATTCTCAAATGAAGCCATTTTATTACAGTTGCTATTTTTGCATTTGCATTTACCAGCGTAATCGGTAACTACTGTTATGCAGAATCTAATATTTTATTTATCAAGAACAATAAGGTTGTGTTAAATGTGTTTAGAGCAACCTGTGTACTTGCGGTATTCTTGGGTGCTCAGGCAGATTTTTCTCTTGCATGGAATCTTGCAGATGTTACAATGGGACTTATGGCTATTGTAAATATTATTGCAATTCTTTTACTAGGAAATACAGCTATTAAGACCTTGAAGAATTATGAAGAACAGAAGAAAGCCGGAAAGAAGCCTTTGTTTGTTGGTGAAGATATTGGGTATGTTTTAGGGAATGGTTTATGAAAAATAGAAAAATGGTTGAATATTTTTATGGTATATATTCCCAAAATGTGATATAATAATTAAGTCATTAAATCGTGAACAACTAAATATGGAAAGGATTGAAGATATATGCAAAATTATGATGAAAAGTTTTTTAGGGAGAAGGCGAATATACGAGCTGGTACAACCTGGTTGGTACTTGTTGTTCTGTTAAGTATGTATTACTTTGTTGAACTTAGGATTGGAACTGTAAAAACATCCTGGTTTATAATATTTATGGTATTAGGCTGGGGTGGTTATATGGTTGCAGGTGCTGTGCTTAAGGTCAAGGGAATGGATACACCATTATATAAGTCTATGTTAGGATTTAATTATCTGCTTTTTTGGGCATATATAGTATGGACGGATATGGGTTATCAGACATATGTGTATATATTACCATTTGTTGCACTTCAGGTAATATATAAGGATTTTAAATATATTAAAAACATGATGTTTTCAACATTGTTTGTTCTTGTATCTAGTAATATATACAAAATTACTGTTAAGGATATGATGGGCATTGAGTTTGCTATGGAAATGACGTTGGCATTTGGTATGACAGCTGCTACATATCTTTGTACAATGTTGTCGATTAGGCATTTGAATCAGTCAGATGGCGCATTAACAGAATCTATCCAAGCTAATCTTGAACGAGTTGTAGCTACAGTTGATAAGGTTAAAGGTGCCAGCAATTCTATCGTAGATGGTGTTACAGTTGTTAGAGAACTTGCAGATGAGAATAAGGTTGGGGCAGAAAATGTTGTAAAGGATATGCGTAACCTTTCAAGTGATAATGATGTTCTTAATGATAAGACTATGTCATCTATGGATATGACAACAGTTATTGATACTCAGGTTAAGAACGTTGAAGAGCTTATGGAACAGGTTGTT
>CAZESO010000168.1:0-5260 GCA_964515325.1 uncultured Roseburia sp.
GGCATAAGCTGTATATCGTAGCGTCCTTCACCTGACTCGCGGTTAGAGCTTATATAATAACGATTCGATAACATTGCACATAGTCCAAGGACTAATCCGTGGAAAAAGTTTTCGCCAGCTGTATCATGAAAACTTACAGACTGCAATAATAAGTTTCTTAATTGCTTTTTAAATTCCTCAACATTTCCAGAATATATGGCTTCTTGAATTGAATTGGTAGTTCCGTAAGGAAGTATATCATTCAATTTTTGTAAAATCTCTTTATTATATACATAACTGATTTCTTTGTTTGGCAACGATACTGTACACATATAATCACTAGTGACAGAGGTATCAGAGTTAATAACTTTTAGGTAGCCGGCAACAAGAAGAAAACTGTAAATTGAAGAGGGGTCATGTTTTATCTGTGGATAAATAACATTTGTATCTATGCTGGTAACTATAGATTTGCCCTGTACCAATGTGTTTAGTCGCTCGTAGATATCTTCTGTAGCTTCGCTTAATATATCACCTATTATTTCATTGCTACCGGTAGATTGCCAAAAAGCTTTGGGTTCGCATTCATTATTAAAATAGTTAATGACAGACCATGGATTAAATATTTCTGTTTTGCCAAAACGGTAACCATCGTACCATTCGCAAATTTCGTCATATTTGTCTTGGGCGTTATAATATTTAGCCATCTTATGTATCTCATCTGCAGTAAATCCGAAATATTCGCTATATTTATTATCTAGAACAGAATTGATTTTTAAGTTATTCAATCCACTAAATATACTTTCTTTAGCAACGCGTAATATACCGGTCAAAAAACCATAAGAAAGATGGTGATTATCTTTAAGTCCACCAGAGAATAAATTACGCATAAAAAGAATGACTTCATCATAGAAACCTCTACTGTACCCTTGCTGGATAGGAGTATCATATTCATCTATGATTATAATAGGAGCTATACCATAATGCTCATGAAGCATTTTGGAAAGCATTAAAAATGCAGAATCAACTAGACTTTTATCCAACTCATTATTTATCATTTTTTCATAATAGTCTTTATCGCTTATTTTATCACTAGTTGCAAGCTCTGAATGTCTCTTGTATTCAAGTCTTAGTATCTGCACAATATTTTGGTAGGTTTCTTCCCAGTTCTCTTGTTTCACATCTTTAAAGGTAACAAAGATAACTGGATATTTGCCTTGATAGCTTTGATATGTTTCTCCGCATTTCCATATTTTTTTATCTTTAAAATATATAGAGGTATCCTCAGAACTCTTTTCGAAAAAGGTACGAAGCATGTCCATATTTAATGTTTTTCCAAATCGTCTAGGTCGTGTAAATAATGATACTTTAACGCGCTCATCTATGAACTCTTTTATAAGCATTGTTTTATCAACATAGTAATATTCCGATGAAGCTATTCTATATTCTGAAATTCCGATAGGAAGTGGTAAATGTTTAGGTTTGTTTTCTTTTATATATGCACCTGATTTTATTCTGCTATCTTTGGGTTTTTGAGCGTTAGCAGGAATTGTCCAGGAGCGTCCCAATTTTTTTGCGCCGTTAATCTTTTTATTTCTGCATAAATTGGTAACCTGTCTTTCTGACAAATTCCAAAGATCTGCAGCTTCTTTAACAGATATGGTATTGTTCATATTTTCCTCCTAAAGTTTTGAAAAGGTGTTTGTGTTTCTTTGCAAAATTATATACATATATTATAAGAATTATACGGAACAAAATCAACCTTTTTCGGAAATATATCAAAACGAATCGATATACTTCTGAAAAAGATTGACTTTGTTCCGTAAGATGGCGTTGTGACTATAATCCAAAAAGTTCGGTGAGCAAAGATGAGAATATGCCACCGAACTTTTTTCTTTTTATTTATACTCCCCTGTGTGCCATTTCACGACCCTTGGCACAATGCAAATATATAATTTTTGTTGACAAAAAAACATATTTAAGATAACATTTTTTTGAAAAAAAATTACTGTGAAAATGTCATTAATGACAAAGGTAAAAAGGGAGTAAAGAAATGCTATATTTAAGACTAAATGAGATGTTGAAGGACAGGGGGATTTCATGGCAGAAGCTTGCGGAGATGGCAGATGTTCCAATAGAAACTATGAGGAATATTTATTATGGTAAGGTTCGTGACCCGAAGGTTTCAACAATGTTAGGGATATCCAGAGCGTTAGATGTGTCTGTTAATTATTTGATGGGACAGAGCATTTTTACAGATGAAGAAAAGTCTTTGATTCATCATTATAGAAAATGTGGTAATCACGGGAAAAGTATTTTGATGCTTATAGCAGAATATGAAGCGGGTCTGGCTTTGCATGAACGAAATCAGAAGGATAAGCATAGGATTCCATGTATAGTGCCAATTGGTGAGGTTGGTGATGGAATAAAGTATTCTACCAGTGAGACTATTGAGGTTTATACAACAGAGCCTAAAGCATTTATAGCGGTTCTTACTCCTAATAATTATTGGGCGCCTTCTTATTGTAAAGATGATATGCTTTTGCTTGAAAAACGTTTTCCAAAGAATGGCGAGGATGCATTGTTTGCAATTGAAGATAGAGTGTATTTTAGAAGGTATATTGAGAAAGAAAAGGGATTTTTATTAAGATGTCCAAATGATAGAAATGCAGATTTGGAATATAACAGGATGGACAAAGTTTATTGTATTGGTACATGTATTGGAATTATAAGGGCGGAATAAAGATGTTTTTATAAGTGTGCAGTTTTTTATAAAACAGCACACTTTTTACTTATTATTTTGATTATTTAATCCGATAAAATATATATGGCGAAAACAGGCGTTTTAGTGTATAATTTTATTACTGATTTGCGTGAGAGCGATTATTTTATAAATAAAGGAGAACATAGATATGTTAAATGACAAGACGATTTTAGTGACAGGTGGAACAGGTTCTTTTGGACATCAGTTTGTGGATTATGTTTTGGAGAATTATAAGCCAAAGAAGATTATTATTTATTCAAGAGATGAATATAAGCAGTTCATAATGGAGAATGAATACAAGGAGCATAAGAAGGTTCTTAGATTTTTTATTGGTGATGTTAGAGATGAAGCCAGACTTAAAATGGCTATGAACGGTGTAGATTATGTTATTCATGCGGCAGCATTAAAGCAGGTTCCTGCATGTGAATATAATCCAAATGAAGCTATAAAGACTAATGTTAACGGTGCTATGAATGTTATAACAGCATCTCTTGATGCTGGTGTTAAGAAGGTTGTTGCACTTTCTACAGATAAGGCGGTTAACCCTGTTAATTTATATGGTGGAACAAAGCTTGTTTCAGATAAATTATTTATTGCAGCAAATGCATATTCAGGTGGTGAGGGAACAAGATTTTCTGTTGTCAGATATGGAAATGTTGCAGGCAGCAGAGGTTCGGTTATTCCTTTCTTCCAGAGTATTATTGATAAAGGTGGAGATGAGCTTCCTATTACTGATTATAGAATGACACGTTTCTGGATTAGTCTTGAAGAGGGTGTTAAGCTTGTTATCAAAGCTCTTGAAGAATCAAGGGGTGGTGAGACATTTATTTCCAAGATTCCATCATTTAAGATTACAGATTTAGCACAGGCTATGTTACCGGGGTGTAAGATGCCGGAGGTTGGTATCAGAGAAGGTGAAAAGCTTCATGAAATCATGGTAACAAGAGAAGATTCAATGTTTACATATGAATATGAGAAGCATTATATTATTTATCCTCATTTCAATTGGTGGGGAAGAGATAATGTTATTCCTGGTGGAAAGCTGGTTGAACCTGAATTTGAGTACAGTTCAGGAATCAATAAAGAATGGTTAAGTGTTGAAGATATTAAGGAATTATTAAAGACAGATATACATAAATAGTGAGGGATAAGCATGGAAGAATTAGCTATTTTTGGTGGTAAACCAGTAAGAGAAACAAAGATTTATTATGGTCATCAGTTTATTGATGATGCAGATATTAATGCAGTTGTTGATGTTTTGAAAAGCGATTATCTTACCTGCGGTCCGGAGATTACAAAGTTAGAAAAAAAGTTATGTGATATAACAGGTGCAAAGTATGCAGTTGTGATTAGTAATGGCACAGCTGCATTGCATGCAGCTTGTTTTGCAGCGGGAGTGGGTGTAGGTGATGAAGTAATCACTACACCTATTACTTTTGCGGCATCTGCTAATTGTGCCAGATATATGGGAGCAGTACCTGTGTTTGCAGATATCAGGAAAGAGACTTACAATATTGATCCGGATGATATTAAGCGTAAGATTACTGATAAGACTAAGGCGGTAGTGGCAGTTGATTTCACAGGACAGGCAGTGGAGCTTGATGAAATTAAAGCCACATGCAAGGAGAAGAATATTGTATTAATTGAAGATGGTGCACATTCTATTGGGACATTATATAATGGTGTGCCCGTTGGAAGTATTGCTGATATGACAACATTTAGTTTTCATCCTGTTAAGACTATTACAGGTGGAGAAGGCGGTGCCATATTAACTAATAACGAAGAATATTATAAGAGACTATGTCTGTTTAGAGCTCATGGTATCACAAGAGATCAGAGTTTAATGTCAAAAGAGCCGGATGGTGACTGGTATTATGAACAGATTGATTTGGGATATAATTATAGAATGACAGATATTCAGGCTGCGCTTATCAGTAGCCAGCTTGATAAGCTTCCGGCGTTTAAGCAGCGCAGGGCTGAGATTGTAAAACGATATGATGAAGCATTTGAGGATATGCCTGAGATTATAGTACAAAAAGAAATCCCAGAAAGTGATACAGCCAGACATTTATATATTATTCAGATTAATACTGAGGCTTTAAAATGTGATAGAAGACAATTTTTTGACGCACTTAAAGGGGAGAATGTATGTTGTAATGTTCATTATATACCTGTATACTATTTCCCTGATTATCAAAGGTTGGGATATAAAAAGGGCTTGTGTCCTAATGCTGAGAAGTTGTATGAAAATATCATTAGTATTCCTTTGTTCTATGGTATGAGTGACGCGGATGTAGATAGCGTAATCAAGGCTATAAAAAAGGTTGCAGAATATTACAGAAAATAAAGGCTATTCTTGACAAAAACAAATATATGACATAAAATCTTATAGCAGACAGGAGTTTATCTTGTCTGCTATATTTTAAAAAATTAGAATTGAGGATGAAAAAATGGCAGGAGATAAGAAATTAGTTGAAGCGATTACTTCTATGGAAGAAGATTTTGCACAATGGTATACAG
>CAZESO010000169.1:0-5239 GCA_964515325.1 uncultured Roseburia sp.
TTAACTTTGAAAATTATTGCAGATATTGTAAAAGGAACATTATATTGTAATAAAGATAGAGAAAATAATACAATAGATGGAGTTGCCATAGACAGCAGACTTGTAGAGAAAGATTATCTCTTTGTATGCATAAAGGGTGAGAGAGTAGATGGGCATGATTTTATAAATGATGTGGCTGAAAAAGGTGCAATATGTGCGTTTAGTGAGAAAATATTAGATGAATGTCCTATACCATACATACTTGTAGAGTCTTCAACAGAAGCATTAAGAATATTGGCAACATATTATAGAAGTATTCTCGATATTAAGATTGTTGGTATATCCGGAAGTGTTGGTAAAACATCAACTAAGGAATTCGTAGCAGCTGTTCTGGAACAGAAATATCATGTTCTCAAAACAGCTGGTAATTACAATAACGAAATAGGTTTACCTCTTACAATTATGAAAATAAGAGATGAACACAATATTGCGGTTCTTGAAATGGGTATCAGTGATTTTAACGAGATGAATGTATTAAGCAAGATTGCAAAGCCTGATGTATGTATTTTAACAAATATTGGACCATGTCATTTGGAAGCATTAGGAGATTTAGACGGAGTTTTAAAAGCAAAGTCAGAAATGTTTAATTATTCTGCCGAAAATGCTTTTGTTGTATTAAACGGAGATGATGAAAAGCTTGCTACAATATCTAATGTAAATGGAGTTAAACCTGTATTTTACGGAAAAGGCTCTGGTAATGATATTATTGCAAAGGATATCATTAATTATGGAATAACAGGATGTGAGTTTTCGCTTGTTGAAAATGAAACAGAATTAAAGCTGTCAACACCAATTCCTGGTGAGCATATGGTTCTTAATGCTTTGGCGGCATATGCAGTGGGCAAACATTTTGGACTCACAGATGATGAGATTAAGAATGGACTCATGGATATGAAACCTGTTGGTGGCAGAGTAAATGTCATTAAAAATGATAATTATACAATTATAGATGATTGTTATAATGCTAATCCGGTGTCAATGAAAGCATCTATAGATGTACTTGTTCACGGAACAGGAAGAAAAGTAGCAATACTTGGAGATATGTTTGAGCTTGGTAAAAATGAAGTTCAGATGCATAATGAAGTTGGAATGTATTTTGCGAAGAAGGATATTGATTGCCTTATTGCCATAGGTAATTTAAGTAAAAACATTTATGAAGGTGCAAAAAGCAATGGATATAACGGGTTGGTGTATCATTATGATACTGTTGATGATTTTATAAATGATTATAAAAATGTAATAAAATCAAATGATACAGTGCTTTTGAAAGCGTCACATTCAATGAATTTTAGTAAAATATTAGAAATACTTAAATAAAATGTGTAATAATACACGGAGGATGAAATGTTTAGAGAAAAACTAAAGGAAATTTGGGAAAATAAAGTTGGAAAAGGAATAATAATAGGTTTAGGTAGCTGTTTGATTATTGCAATTATCGCAATAATAGTGTTATCTGTAGTATTATCTTCAAATAATTCTGAAAAAGAAGAGATGATAAAAGAAAACAATTCTATTGTAAAAGAAAATAACAGTATGTTGGAAGAACTTGTTGAAGCAGATAGTACAACAGAAAGTGAAGTAAAAAAAGAGACTACAAAAAAAGACAACAAGAAGGATGATGAAACTACAAGCAATGTAGAAGAAGATTCAGAAGAAACTACAACAAATTCAAACAATAATGAATCAAAAGAAAATACTTCACAGGCAAGTACAAACAATCAGCAGAATACAACAACACAAGAAGTTACAACCGGACAGCAACAGGCAACTACATCATCAAATAATAACAATAATAATAGCAATAATACCAACAGTAATCAAAGTAGCCAGTCAACTTCAAATACAGTAACAACTAATGGTCTTCCATATGGAAAGTTATCAGTTAATTCTAATGGTACATTAGTTGGTGAAAATGGCAGTGTTGCAAAACTTAAAGGTGTTAGTACCCATGGTCTTTCGTGGTTCCCACAGTATGTAAATGCTGATAGTGTTAAGTATTGTAAGGAACAGCTTGGTGCTAATACATTTAGACTTGCATTATACACTCATGAATATAATGGTTATTGTTCAGGTGGTAATCAAACTGAATTAAAACAAGTAATTTATAACGGTGTACAATATGCAACTGATAACAATATGTATGTTATTATCGACTGGCATGTCTTAAATGAAGGCAGTCCTTTGGTATATAAAGACCAGGCTATTGCTTTCTTTAGTGAAATGTCTGCTAAATATAATAATTATGACAATGTCATTTATGAAATTTGTAATGAACCATGCAATGGTACACAGTGGAGCGATATTAAAAATTATGCATTACAGGTAATTCCTGTTATCAGAGCAAATGACCCTGATGCAATTATTATTGTCGGAACTCCAAACTGGTCACAGGATGTTGATATTGTTGCCAATGACAGAATTACAGGATACGATAACATAATGTATGCATTTCATTTTTATGCAACAACACATACAGAATATATGAGAACCAAGGTTTCTACAGCAAGAAGTAGCAATTTGCCAATTTTTGTATCAGAATTTGGTATATGTGAAGCCAGTGGAAATGGATGGATAAATGAAACAGAAGCAAATACATGGATAAGCTTCCTTGATCAGAACAATATCAGTTATTGTATGTGGAATCTTTGTAACAAAGATGAAGCCTCAGCTATGATTAACAGTTGGAATACAAGTACAACATGGTGGAGCTATGATGATTTGTCACAGGCAGGTCAATGGCTGGCAAGAACATACGGTGGTGCAATAGCTGCCGGCAGATAAGAGATAACCCAATATAACCAAAAGAAATAATAGGTTATATTGGGGTTTTTATTTTAAAATACCAATATTGTCTTTTGGATAAGTTTATGCTAAACTCATTGTAAGCATAAATTTTCTATATATCGAATAAGTTCTAAATTCTATTTTAGTAATCAAAAGAAATCTATGCTGAATAATCAAATTAACAAACAGCAGGAGATTTCAAAATATACATACTCCTGCTAATATTACAAGGAGGAATGTAAATGAAAAATGTTTACGAAAAAGAAAAGGAACAATTAACTAAAATTCCACCAGAACAGGAATATGAGAAGCAAACTTTAAAAAATGATTTTATATTTGGTAAAGTTATGCAGGATAAAACTTTATGTATTAAACTGCTGGAATTGCTTACAGGAAATGATATTGATGATTTGATATCAATAAATACTCAAAAAGCTATTAAAGTAACTAATGAGAGTAAGGGCATAAGATATGATGTATATGTTGAAGATTGTGACAATAACGCATATGATACAGAAATGCAAAATTTAAATACACTAGAAGATTTACCGAAAAGAACACGCTATTATCAAGGTATGATGGATTTGAATTTATTGGAAAGCGGTGGTTCATATAACGATTAAAAAAATAGTTATGTGTTGTTTATATGTACATTTGACCCATTTGGAGAAAATTTGTGTTGTTATGAGTTTGAAAATATGTGCATTAAAGATACCAATATACCACTTAAAGATGGTAGAAAAATATTGTTTTTCAACACAAAAGGTAAAAATATTAATGTATCAAAACAAATAAAAGAGTTTCTTGACTATTTAGAAACTAAAAATGTAGCAAGTAGTTTTACTAAACAATTAGATATTGCTGTGGAAAAAGCGCGACAAAACAAAGAATGGAGGATTGAATATATGAAAAATTGGATTCATGATATTGATATGCAAGAAGAAGGTAAAAAGCGACAGATTATTTCTTTAGTAGTAAAAAAGATAAAAAAAGATAAAACATTAGAAGAAATAGCAACAGAACTGGAAGAAGATGTGACAAATATTCAAAAATATTATAACGCTGCATTACAATGCTCTCCTGATTATAATGAAGAAGAAATCTATATAAAAGCAATGTTTTAATCTAAAATTTGCCAGTTTATTTTAAAAATCACTCCATATACTATGAGTGTAAAAAGAAACAAAGCTTTTTACAAAGAAATTTTTTATTGTATGGGGGATATAAAAATGAGTAAGAACAAAACAAATGTTCCTGAAGCTAAGTCAGCTATGAACAGATTTAAAATGGAAGTTGCTAACGAACTTGGAGTACCTTTAACAGATGGTTACAATGGTAACTTAACATCTGCACAGAATGGTTCTGTTGGCGGTTATATGGTTAAGAAGATGATTGAAGCTCAGGAACATGAGATGGCTAATAAATAAGTATATTTATTAGACTAAACTTGCCTAAATAGAATATCAAAACAAGAAGGAGAAGTTAATTTCTTAAAAGGAGATTAGCTTCTCTTTTTTTGTACAAAAGTCCAATAATAGAAATATCAAGCTATTTGATTGTTGATTTATCAAGGTAGAGCAAAAAGAGTGAATTGTAACAAAAAATATATAATTTTAAATGACAGGATTTGACATTTTTACCAAAAGATATTGACAATTTAATAAAATGTTCATATAATAATCATAGTTTTTTATGAAGACAAATAATTTAAATGGAGGTTGAAGAATGAAGAAGAAACTTTTAAGCGTTGCTTTAGCAGCGACAATGGTACTTTCAAGTGCTATTTCTGCATTTCCAGCAGATTCAGCAAGTACTAACACAACTGAAGTGTGGGAACTTGAATCAGCAGTTACATTAGATGGTGTTGTTGATACTACAAATTCAATTACAAATCCATTACTCGGAACAACAGATAATACTGTCATTATTGAGTTTTCTATGGAATCAGCTCAAACATATGCAGCTTGGAACGGTGTTGCACAGTTTTATGATTCGGCAGCTGGTGTTATGCAGATTGGATATTGGCCAATGTTAAACTTAAACGATTATAGTGGCAATTATTGTTATTTCAAAACAGAAACAATATATGCAGATAGTCATCCATCAACAGGTGAACATACATATAAGTTTGTTATTACAGACGATACATCAATAAAGGCTTATGTTGATGGTACAGAAGTAACTACTATTATGACAGATTGTTCAGATAGTATAGCAACAGAGGCTGATGCAGCTAGTTATATTTATGATTATATCATTAGTGCACCTAATTTTACAGTTGGTTGTGCATGGAATACTATTACTAGCTGGGGTGCGTTAGGTTCAGCTGCAACTACAATTAATTCTTTTACTATTTCTACAACAAACGTAGTAGTTGAAGATGAAACAACAACAGCTGAAACAGAAACAACAACAG
>CAZESO010000170.1:0-5169 GCA_964515325.1 uncultured Roseburia sp.
ACCGATATCTAAGTCATCTCTTCCGGCTAAACAAAAAACTTCACTCACATTTTCAGCATACAATGCTCTTTCATTTTTATAGAAAACATATTCTTCTGACATATAATTCAACTTATTTAATTCATTTACCCATTCTTCTGAAACAGATATACACCATCCTTCCGTTGTTCCAATTACACACAGTAATAATATTACAGTATTATGTGAATCAATTACTGGATAATAATATATCTCATCTTGTACCGAATTTTCTAATTCTAAAATAACAAACGGTTTTCCTAACCTTGCTTCTTTTAATTGACTAGGTTTTAAACCATAAAATTCAATTTGATTTCCAACAACCATTAGCATTCCTTTGTAATTAGAATATGCATACTCGTTTGCTTCCTCTGGTATTTCTATATTTTCTATGGTATAACCATATATATATTCAATATTTATCAAAAATTGAAATGCCATAATCATCGCGAGCAAGATACTAATCAACTGTTTACATTTACATTTCATAACATTACTCCTTCCTTTGAAAAATGCAACTTTATTTTGCTACATTATCATTAATAATTAAAAACCTTTCTTATATGCTATAATACTATTTTCCGTAATAACTTGTCAACTTTTTTTCACTTTATCACAAAATAATGCAAAATGATAAAATCAGGAATTTAACATATTAAAAAGAGGCATATCTCTATGCCTCTCATATAATTCAAAATATTATTTACAAATTCGTTCTAACAACCTTTGGCTTATATCCCATCTCTTCCAACTTATCAACTATCTGCTGCTTATGTTCTGCGCCAAATGTTTCAAGTGTTATTCTAAGCTCAACCTGTGCATTTCTGTTGATATTAACAAACTGGTTGTGTTCAAGCTTAACAACATTACCCTGTTCATCTGCAACAACCTGTGCAACACGAACAAGTTCGCCTGGCTTATCTGGAAGAAGTACTGATACTGTGAAGATTCTTCCTCTCTGAATAAGACCGTGCTGTAATGTAGATGACATTGTGATAATGTCCATATTACCACCACTTAAGATTGATACAACCTTCTTATCCTTACAGTCTAAATGCTTCAATGCTGCAACTGTAAGTAAACCAGAGTTTTCACAAACCATCTTGTGGTTTTCAACCATATCAAGGAATACATCTATAAGCTCATCATCGCTTACTGTGATAATATCATCAATATTCTTCTGAATATATGGGAATACAATGCTTCCGCCTGTCTTAACTGCTGTACCGTCGGCGATTGTAAGCGCTGTTGGAAGTGTTACAACTTCACCAGCCTCTAATGAAGCCTTCATACATGCTGCGCCTTCTGGTTCTACACCGATAACCTTGATATTAGGATTAAGCATTTTTGCAAGTGCGCTGACACCGGCAGCAAGACCGCCACCACCAATCGGTACAAGTATGTAATCTACTGTTGGAAGTTCTTTGAAGATTTCCATAGCAATTGTTCCCTGACCTGTAGCTACTTCCAAATCATCAAATGGATGTACAAATGTATATCCGTGCTCATCAGCTAATCTGTACGCTTCTGTACAAGCTTCATCATATACATTTCCATGAAGTACAACATTTGCTCCATAGCTTCTTGTTCTGTTAACCTTCATAAGCGGTGTAACTGTTGGCATAACAACTGTTGCTTTAACGCCATATATCTTAGCAGCGTTAGCAACACCCTGCGCGTGATTACCAGCTGATGCTGTAACAAGACCTTTTGCTCTTTCTTCATCTGTTAACTGGCTTATCTTATAGTAAGCACCTCTAACCTTATAAGCGCCTGTAAACTGCATATTCTCAGGTTTTAAATAAACCTTGTTTCCACACTGATTGCTGAAAAAGTCGCTGTATACAAGATTAGTTGGCAATGTAACCTTTTTAACTATCTCTGAAGCTTCTTCAAATTTTTCTAATGTTAATTCTGTCATCATAATACTAATCCTCCACTGTAAACAAAGCATTAACAAATTGTTCTGAATTGAATTTCTCTAAATCATCAATCTGCTCGCCTACGCAAATATATTTAACCGGTATAGAAAGCTCCGATTGTATAGCTACCGCAATACCACCTTTAGCCGTACCATCAAGCTTTGTAAGTACGATACCTGTAATGTTTGCAGCATTCATAAACTCACGAGCCTGTACAAGAGCATTCTGTCCTGTTGTTCCATCAAGAACTATAAGTGTTTCTCTATAAACATTAGGATATTCCTTTTCAAGGATTCTGTCAATCTTCTTTAACTCTTCCATAAGATTTTTCTTATTATGAAGTCTTCCTGCTGTGTCACAAATAAGCACATCTGCATTTCTTGCCTTTGCAGCACCTACAGCATCATAGATAACTGCACCGGGGTCGCCACCTTCATTACCCGAAATAATGTCTACACCGGCTCTGTTAGCCCATTCTTCAAGCTGTTTGATTGCTCCGGCTCTAAATGTATCGGCAGCAGCTAAGATTACTTTCTTGCCCTGACCTTTAAGATTTCCGGCTAATTTACCTATTGAAGTTGTCTTACCAACACCATTTACACCAATTACAAGGATAACACTTTTCTGATTCTCAAATTCATAAGCACTCTCACCTATTTCCATCTGTTCTTTGATAGTATTGATAAGTAATTCCTTACACTCCTGTGGCTCTTTAATCTTGTTTTCTTTTACTTTTTCTTTAAGACCTTCAATAATCTTTTCTGTCGTAGCAACACCTATATCACCCATTATAAGTATTTCTTCAAGTTCTTCATAAAAATCATCATCAATCTTGCTGAAGCCTTTGAATATACTGTCTATTCCTGATACGATATTGCTTCTTGTCTTTGAAAGACCTGAAATCAGTTTGGCAAAAAAGCCTTTCTTTTCTTCGCTCATATTAGCTAACTTCCTTTCATATTACGAAAAATTCTCTTCGTCTATAAGATTTACCGAAACAAGTGTAGATACACCCTTTTCCTGCATTGTAATACCATATAGTCTGTCAGAAGCATTCATTGTACCTCTTCTATGTGTAATTACAATAAACTGTGTATGGTCTGTAAGCTTGTGCAAATATTCTGCAAATCTTACTACATTGGAGTCATCAAGCGCTGCCTCAATTTCGTCAAGGAGACAGAATGGTGATGGTTTTAAGTTCTGAATTGCAAATAACAATGCAATGGCTGTTAACGCCTTTTCACCACCTGATAACTGCATCATATTCTGTAATTTCTTTCCCGGTGGCTGAGAAATAATATTAATTCCCGCTTCAAGGATATCCTCATCATCATTTAATTCAATTGTACCCTGTCCGCCACCAAATAATTCCTTAAATACTTTATCAAACTCAGTCTTGATTTCAGCAAATTTCTCTGTAAACTGCTTCTTCATACCTTCATCAAGCTCTTCAATAATCTTAAGTAACGAATTTTCTGCTGTAATAAGATCATCATGCTGAGTCTTTAAGAATTCATATCTTTCTGATATTTCCTTGTATTCTTCAATAGCGTTTACATTTACTGAACCTAAGCTCTTAATCTGAGATTTTAAGCCACTAATATTCTTCTTAAGAACTGATACATTATTATATTCTTCATTCTTAAGTTCAAGTGCTGTTCCATATGTAAGCTCATACTCTTCCCACATATAGTTAACAAACTTCTCATTTGATTCTTCAAGCTTTTCTTTCTGATTAGATAATCTGTAAATTTCTTTATCAAGATTTGAAATAAGGTCTGTAATTTCTTCTCTCTTGCCGAAGAATTCCTTATGTTCTCTACTCTGATTATCTTTATCAGTTGTAAGCTTATCAATTTCTTCCTTGAGCTTGTCCGCTTCTATTACAGCAGCTTCAATAGTTTTGTTTATGCTATTAATATTTTCCTGCTTTTCGCTGGAAGCTTCCGCTGCACGTTTACGATTTGCATTAATCTCAACCATCTCTTCATTAAGTTTAGCAATTTCACTATCAATTCTTTCAATATTATCCTTGATAAATGCCTTTTTCTGATTAAGATTTGAAAGATTAATTCTTAATTCTTCATTATCTTTAAGCTGTGCTGACTCTTTTTCTCTAGCTTCATCTATCTTAGCATTTAATTCTTTGATTTGATTTTCTATCTCTGCATTTCTGCCATCAAATGTATCAAGTTCTGCCTTCAACTGCTCATAATTAGCATTAATATCAATAATCTGTGCTCCAATTTCTTTTGTTTCCCTATTGAAATCATCATAGATATTTGAAAGCTCATTCTTCTTCTCATCAGCAGCATTAAGGTTCATCTTAACTGTATTCTGAATAAGGAACTGCTCATTAAGTTCAATTTTTATCTGTTCAAGTTCTTCATTTACCTGCTTCTTGAGCTCTGCATTTCTTGCAATTTGCTTATCAGTTTCAGCCAATTTTTCCTTGAGTTCTGCAAGAGTTTTTTCTAAGCCTTCAATTTCTCTTCTTCTACCCAAAAGGTTACTACTATTCTTAAATGCACCACCGGACATTGAACCGCCGGCATTAAGAAGTTCACCTTCAAGTGTTACTATTCTAAGTGTATAATTATACTTTCTTGCAAGACTTAATGCATTATCAATAGTATCCGCAACAACTATTCTACCAAGAAGGAATTTACTGATATTTTCATATTCTTTCTTGATTGTAACAAGGTCACTGGCAAGACCAATTACACCTTTCTCTTCAAATACTCTCTCATTTGTAAAACCAGTCTTATTAGCAATACTGTTAAGAGGAAGGAATGTTGCTCGACCAAATTTACCCTGCTTTAAGTATTCAATAGCTTCCTTCGCTGTAATTTCGTTGTCTGTAACGACATTTTGAATATTACCACCAAGTGCTGTTTCGATAGCTACTTCGTACTTCTTATCAACCTTGATAATATCAGCAACAACACCAATAATCCCCTTCTTAGACTCTTTCAGTTCCATTATCTTCTTGATACTATTGCCATAGCCTTCATATCTTTCAGTAATGTTCTTCAAAGTTTCAAGCTGCGATGCCGCCTGATTATACTGTCTGTCGAAAGCATTTTTATTCTTGAATTGTTCATCAGTACTGCTCTTAATATTGGCAAGTTTTTCTTCATATGTAGCCTGCTCATCAGACATTTCGATTATTTTTTCACTAACTGTCTTTAATTCTTCAGTTAATTCTTCAATAATCTTTTCCTGCTCA
>CAZESO010000171.1:0-5096 GCA_964515325.1 uncultured Roseburia sp.
AGCATTTCCAAGCTTAGTGAAGTTCTCCATACCACTACCTGTACAACACCAGAAGCTTTCTGTTTCAGTTCCATATACCTTGAAGTAACCAGACTTCATTGGCTGGAAGTATGTTGTCATACCTGATTCCGGATTCTGTGATGAAAGAATTGTATTGTAAAATGCTGTTTCATAGTAATCTAAATATTTAGTTTTACCTGTTACCATATATAATGCTTTTGCGAATTTCATCATATTGTAAGCATTACATGTTTCACAGTTACAATTTGTTCTTTCTGCATCAAGAATATTATCTCTACCAAAGTGTTCCCATTCACTGTTATCACCTGTTACATATGAATGTTTATTAACAACCATATCAAAGAAGTTTTCAGCATATTCAAGATAAGCTGTTGCATCAACAACTTCTCCATTGATTGTCTTTCCATTAGTTGTTACATATCTGTTTAATGCACCAATAAATTTAGGAATAGTTGTATTTGCATGTCTGTTGTTAAGAACATTTGCACTTCCTGTATTTACCTGCTTAAATAATGTATCTTCATCAAATACATGAGCTGCTACTGCATATTTATCTTCGCCTGTTACAGCATATAATTCATATAAGCAATCATTCATTCCGCCGTACTCTATATTAAGTACTGTTGTTCTAGTTGTAGAATCCCAACCTGTCGCTCTTTCATATACCCAATCTCCAAGGTCCTTAGCTATTTCAAGAGCTTCTGTATTTCCTGTATATTTATATACATCAATAACACCTGCAAGAATCTTATGCATTGTATACCAAGGTACCCATGCCTGTGTTCCGATATTTGTAAGATTCTTCTCTACATTGTCAAACTGTAATTCTACATTTGATTTATTAATGAGTGTAGCACCAAAAATGTAACCTGTACCAAGTGCATCCTGACACTCTTTAAGTTCTGTAATAAGTTCATCAAGCTTTGCTACTACTTTAGCTCTTCTTGAGTCTGTTTCCGGAAGAGTTGCTACTGCCTGAGCCATAGCTGTAAGGTAATGACCCATTGTATGTCCACCAATTAACGAATCTTCCCATCCATCATATCTTGTAGCACCCTTCATATCAAGACCGGCTGTTTCTCTAAATCCTGCAAGAAGCTTGTCATTGTCTAATGATAAAAGATATTCGATATCCTTATCTTCTGCATTTGTAAGATATGCATCTGTTACATCAACATAATTTAAATCATAAGCAGATAATCCGTTGATATATTCGATATCATCTTCTACATCTACATCATTGTCTGTGTCATTATCTGTAACTACTGCCTTACCTGTAATCTTAATCCATGCACAGTTAAGACAAGCACCTGTTGCTGTTGCATCTAATGTAAGTACTCCATCTTCTCCAACTGTTACCTGACCTGAAACTGTTTCTCCACCATACTTTGTTTCAATATCTGCAGCACTACCATTTGTTACAACGATTGTATCTATTGTTCCTATTGTTGTTCCATTTCCAACAAGTGTTACTCCCGAGCAAACATTCCATGGATTTACAAAACATGCTTCAACATCATATGTTCCTGCCGGCAGCTCGAACTTCCATGTCAACGAAGGTGTTGCATCATTTCTTGAATATGTATTCGACCAGTTTCTATGTGCATCTGTTGCCTGTGCATTATATTCGAATGCCCATGCATTTAATAATCTGACACCAAATGTTCCATCATAATCTGCTGCAACATCAGGGTCTGCATCTGCAACTAAGCCCCAGCTCTTTCCAGTCACCGCATCTACACCATAGGCTTTGTCTGTAACGGACTGATAGATACCCATTGTATCACCATCGTCCCTTGTATCATCTGCATATAAGTCTGCGTGGTTAACTGTGTCAACAACATAATCACCACAATCTACAAAATAATATGTTTCATCATAATATTCAACTTCTGGTTCACCTGTAATCTTAATCCATGCACAGTTAAGACAAGCACCTGTCGCTGTTGCATCTAATGTAAGTACTCCATCTTCTCCAACTGTCACCTGACCTGAAACTGTTTCTCCACCATACTTTGTTTCAATATCTGCAGCACCACCATTTGTTACAACGATTGTATCTATTGTTCCTATTGTTGTTCCATTTCCAACAAGTGTTACTCCCGAGCAAACATTCCATGGATTTACAAAACATGCTTCAACATCATATGTTCCTGCCGGCAGCTCGAACTTCCATGTCAACGAAGGTGTTGCATCATTTCTTGAATATGTATTCGACCAGTTTCTATGTGCATCTGTTGCCTGTGCATTATATTCGAATGCCCATGCATTTAATAATCTGACACCAAATGTTCCATCATAATCTGCTGCAACATCAGGGTCTGCATCTGCAACTAAGCCCCAGCTCTTTCCAGTCACCGCATCTACACCATAGGCTTTGTCTGTAACGGACTGATAGATACCCATTGTATCACCATCGTCCCTTGTATCATCTGCATATAAGTCTGCGTGGTTAACTGTGTCAACAACATAATCACCACAATCTACAAAATAGTATGTTACCTTACTATCTTCATTTACAGTTCCCTCTACATTTGAGTTTTCTAAGTTAGTTGTGTCAGCAAATGTTGTAAAAGCACCCCAGTTTACTGACTGAAAAGCAAGCAAACCTGCTAATGCAAGCGCAGTACCCGACATAAACTTTTTCCTTCTCATAAAAAATTCACTCCTTTTTATTACTTGCAACAAAATTGCTAAGAATATAATACAACTTTGTTGTAGTAAATTAAAAGAAGTGAAACTTTCGAATAAGTGTAAAAAAGTTATCTGTTTTTTTAGCCTATTTTTACACACTTTTATAAAATTTTTAACTTTTTTTGTGAAATTTTCATATAAAAAAGTTGTTTTTGGTGTCAAAATGTAACATTTCCTATAAGCCATTCCTTAACCAATGCTAAACATTCTCTTACAGTTGAATTAGGTAATAGTATCGGCTCAGTAAATGCTGCTACTCCGCTGACATTTTTCAACCCCATATTTTCAGCTAAAAGAGTTGCACGATATACGTGAAAATTACTTGTACAAATGGCTATTTTAGCCTCTTCACCCAACTCTTCTTTTATGATTTCATAGCTGAATTTCAAATTCTGCATTGTATTAACAGACTTATCTTCCATAAGAATTCTCTCTTCATCAATGCCCTTTGCCACAAGGTAATCTTTCATTACCTTTGCCTCAGTGGTTATCTCATCCTCTCCCTGACCTCCTGAAACAATAATTAATACATGTTCATTACCTTCTTTGCTTGCATATTCATATGCTGCATCCAACCTGTCTGCCAACGCTTTAGATACTGTTTCGCCTCTTATCTTTGCTCCCAAAACTATAATACAATCCGTATTATTTTCCGGATAATCGTTAAAACCAGTCAAAACATTTGCAAGCAAAATTAAAAACAAAATCACACCTGCTCCAATAACAGAGAAAAAGGTTATCTTTATCCATTTTGGAAGACTAATAAGTAATTTTTTTGTCTTTGGTATTATTAATAATGTTCCTGCAATTACACATATAATTACCACATACAGCCATGCCTCCGAAAAGGGCACGCCAATGCCTGCATAGGACACCAATGCTATATAGTATATTAAGCATATTGTTGCTATTATAAAAAATAGTATTGCCATTTATTTATCCCTTCACTATATCAAACTCAAACTCTATAGGCTTTTCTCCATCAATTCTGTACTCATCAAATGGTAATGCTCCCCAGCTATCATCACCGGCTACACCATTAGCCTTTGCATAAATCTTCACATATGTGTAATATGGTGCTGGAAGCTCATGAATATGCCATGCCTCTTCAAGCTGCATCTCCGTGTAATTAAGTACTGTGAACTGGAATGGTTCACCCTTCATCTTAAATGTAAGCTTATCCTCGCCATCTGTTACAGATACCCATCTTGTATTGGTTCTGTTACCACAGCCACCCGGTACATGATACTTTGTAAAGTTATCTTCTGCATTGCTTTCAAATATTCCGTATCTTGCACCCATATTTCTATCAACATAGTTTTCCATAGGTCCCATTCCATAGAATTTGAAGCTGTCGAAATCTAACATCAACGGGAACTGCATACCAAATACAGGTAATTCAGGTGCTCCCTTTATGCCATCGTACTTCATCTTAACATTAATCTTTCCGCTAATGTCAACTGTATAAGTAACATAAACTTTTGAAGATGTTGCACCATTTCCCTTTGTTCCACCATCATCACCTTTGGCTGCCTTTTTATTTACAACTATTGTTGCATTTTCAGAAAGTGGTAATTCATATTCAAAATTAAACGTAACTGTTGTATCTGTTTGTGTAAAATCTGTCATTGTTCCACGCTGCCACTTTTCTGCATGAGCCCAGATACCACTGTCATACATATAATTGCTTCCCTTGTCATTATCAACAGAAGCTCTGTAATATGTTGGTTTTACAGTTCTCTTAATAAATTCCTTGCCATTAAGCTTTAATGATATAAGTCCGCCAAATTTTCTTGAGAACAAATATCCAAAATCATCACCATATACACCAACATTATTTGAACCGTCAACTATCTCAAACTTACCGTATTCTTCAGGCTTTCTCATAATTAGAATGTCACTGTCAGACACAGTTAGGGGTTCTGCTATACCAAATGATACAACATGTCCCTTTTCAGCATACATTGTATCTTCCTTCAATACCATATATGCCTGAATAATGAATTCTCCTGCTACTGCCGGCATAGCTATGGCTACATCAAAATACTTTTCTTCACCCGGCTCAACTACTGCATCCAATGTAGTCACAAAGCAAACCTCTCCATCACGAAGCATTTCGACCTTAAGTTCAAGATCCGATGTATCCTTGAATAATCTTCTATTTTTAACCCATACACCACCCTTGTCAGGACGAAGTGTTACCTGTGCATATACATTTTTAACTTCCTGTGCTTTTGGTGTAATCTCTCTTGTAGCAAATACAATACCATTTGCACAGAAGGAATCATCATTTGGTCTGTCTCCAAAGTCACCACCATAAGCTAAATATTCATCGCCATATTCATCCTCATTAATAACAAGCTGGTCAATATAGTCCCAGA
>CAZESO010000172.1:0-5082 GCA_964515325.1 uncultured Roseburia sp.
CAACACGCTGTCTCTGACCACCTGATAAAGCCTTTGGCTTTCTGTCAAGTAAGTTTTCAAGGTCAAGAATTCTAGCTGCTTCATGAACTAACTTCTTAATCTGATCCTTTGGAGTCTTTCTAAGTTTAAGACCAAATGCCATATTGTCATATACTGACATATGTGGATATAACGCATAGTTCTGGAATACCATCGCGATATCTCTATCCTTTGGTTCAACGTCGTTAACTAATTTATCGCCGATATATAATTCACCTGAACTGATTTCTTCAAGACCTGCAATCATACGAAGAGTTGTAGACTTACCACAACCTGAAGGTCCAACGAAGATGATGAATTCCTTATCAGCTATTTCGAGATTGAAATCCTTAACAGCTACGAAACCGTTAGGATAAACTTTACTAATATTTCTTAATGATAAACTTGCCATTATAAATTTTCCTCCTAAAACTAAGTTATGTTTAACCTTTGGATATTGTATAACATTAGGTCAAAAAAAACCATATGTGTTTTTTACTAAAATATTTTTATCATTTTGGTAAAATTGCATATGATTTCTTTATTTTTTATAAACTTGTAACATTTTTCATATATAATGTCTAAATTAATGGTGATAATTATAAAATTTCACTATTAATTTGTACTATATGAGCCTTTTACAAATATCGTAATATCCGATTCAGCTTTTATGCCGCTCTCCGCATCAGGGGTTAAATATATACAATATTTACCAAGTGTTGTACCATTTGTAGCCACTTCAGCTTTGGTAACATTTACAATTCCGTCAGCTGTAGAATAAGCACTTGCATTTCCCTGATACAACATAATTTCCGTACCCTCATGTCCTACAAGAATCTTGCCTTTTGCCAAAGTCACCTTCTTGTATGAGGCAGTACTTCCAGTACCATCAACATTTTCAAGTCTCATATCCAAATAAGACTTTGTTATAAGCGGATCATTAACAGAGCCCGGTTCAGCATTGGTCTGTGCACCTACTATCATACCAGCTGCAAATATCATAACTCCGCTTATAGCCAAAATTATAAACTTTTTATTTTTTAATATTTTGTCTTTAAGTTTCATATCTTTACCCTATATAGAAATATCTATATTCTGTCCAAGATGTGGTGTGACTGAAGACTCAAGAATTTTAATCATTCCATCGCCCATAGCTTCCATGCTTTCCAATGAATTATCCAGCACAGCCATACTAGCCTGAGACTGAACATTAATCATACTTAAATCCATTGATAATGCCGCAATATCCATATAATCACCAATCCTTTCTTATCCTATCTCATTTATTATCATGTACAAGATGCACAGACCTACTGAAAATACAAAATAACCATCTACAAACTTACCTTGACTTTCGTCAAACTGATTTCTGTATGGCATTTTGAAAATTCGTTTTACATTTTCTTCGCCTCTGTTTTTTCTGCATATACTAAAATACAATTTCGAAGCAAGATAAATACCAAGTATCACAATCAAAAGCAATCCACCATATACGATAATAAATGAGTTTATCATTGCCACAGTATTAACTTCACCTGTAGCAGTTACAGTTTCTGTTGTCTCCAGCATATCAGAGGCATACTTTGTAATCAAATGTGATAACACAACACTTTGAGCATTATAGATAAAATGCATAAGCATTGATGTCCACATACTATTTGTTGCATATGTCATTAATGCAAACATAATACCCATTGCAAACGCATACAAAAACTGATTCAAATTCATATGCATCATACCAAATAATAGTGCACTGACAATAATTGCCCAAAATGGATTACATTTCTTAAATCCATGAAAAATCAATCCACGGAAAATAAATTCTTCAACAATGGCCGGTACCACAGCCATAGTAGTCACCTTAAACCATAATGGATATGAAGATATCTGGTCTAAAGCGTCAACTACCTTATTATCCACAAACATACTTGAAATACCATTTATAAACATCATCATAGGTAATAACAAATATGTTATTCCGACTGTTTTTAAAAGTGTACCTGCTGAAACAGGTCCATAGCTTATATCTTTCACCGTATCCGATTTCATCCAAAAAACATACAAGATACACGGTAATAAAATTATCACTTCCGGCAAAAACTGCATTATTCTGTCCGGAATAACCAGAACATCATATGCATGTAATGCAGATATAAGATATGAACAAAACAAATAAAATACTACAATAAATGCAAATAAAGCATTTGTCTTTGTAACATTTTTCAACCCTTACTCCTATCTGCTATTTAACACCAATAGCCTCAATCTCAATCAAAACATCCTTTGGAAGTCTTGCAACTTCAACACAAGAACGTGCTGGGCAGTCCTTTGTGAAGAATTCAGAATAAATTGCATTAATCTTCGCAAAATCATCCATATTTTTAATAAATACTGTTGTCTTAATAACATTTTCGGCATCAACCCCTGATTCCTTAAGTAAAGCAATAAGATTTCCTATAGCCTGTTTAGCCTGCGCTTCAATTCCTTCTGGAATTTCTCCTGTTGCAGGATTTACAGGAATAACTCCTGATGTAAACACCATTCCATTAACTTCGATAGCCTGTGAATATGGTCCAATTGCTGCAGGTGCCTTGTCTGTACTAATTATTTTCTTCATTTTATCCTCCTAAACATATTATCTTATAATTCTAATTGATTTCTCAGTAATCTCAACTTTTCCAGCTTTCATAAGATGTCCAACCGCTCTCTTAAATGCGGCTTTGCTCATTCCAAAATCTCTGTCAATAATTTCCGGCGAAACCTTATCGTTATAAGGAAGCACTCCATCATATTCCTCGATTACTTTCAAAATCTTCTCTCCGTCATCATCAAGACGTAAATACGCTTTCTGAGAAAGTGACATATTAATCTTGCCATCTTCTCTTACGCTTGTAACTCTTCCTGTTACTTCCATACCTACCTGAAGATTTCTTGTAACTTCTCTCCATGGCACAATTCCATAATACTCGTTGTCAATGGCTACAAAAGCTCCCATAGGCTCTGTAATCTGAATAATAATACCTCTGACTTCATCGTCTTTTTCGTAATCACCGGCTATTTTAAGATGCTTATACACTTTCATAGTTGCAGCTAATCTGTTGGTCTTGTCAACATATAAAGATACAAGATACTTGTTACCGGCCTTAACTCTTGTAGTCTGCTCTCTGTATGGCAAAAGAATATCTCTCTCCAGACCTATATCAAGGAACGCTCCTATCTTAGCAACTTCCTTTACTTCAAGAACTCCAAGCTCACCAACTTCAATCTTTGGTTTGTTTGTAGTTGCAATAAGTCTGTCTTCTGAATCCTTATATATAAATACTTTAATTCTATCGCCAAGCTTAGTTCCTTCCGGAACCTGCTTAATAGGCAATAATACCTGATTCTCTTTCTTTCCAACAGCCTGGCTGTCTGTAGCATCCTCAAGATATACACCGAAATCTTTAATTGTTACCACTGTTAAAAATTGACTTTTTCCTAATTTAATCATTGTCTATCCGTCCTATTCTTAATAACGTTTACCTTGGAACACCATTTAATATTGGAGTTCCGTCTGATGCCCATAATACCTTTCTAAGTCTTGCATGTCTACATGGATCAAATAATGGATCTCCTGTATATCCACACTTTTCTTCAAAACATTCGTGAGAACGAGCATGATAAACAAACACGAAATCGCCATTCTCATCTGTTGTAAATGAATTATGTCCAGGACCATATTCCTGATACAAATCTTCTGATGTAAGAAGTGGTTTATCATACTTTGTCCAAGATGCATTATCCATTAAATCTGCATCCTCATCTGCGCTAAGCAAACCTACACAGTATTCAGGGCCTGTACCTGCTGCCGAGAAACAGACAAATACCTTTCCATTGTGCTTCAATACTGATGGACCTTCATTTACTGCAAATCTTACCTTTTCCCAATCATAATCAGGTCTTGTAAGTGTCATTGGCATACTTGTAAGCTTCCAAGGCTCTTTCTCATCAACTGTTGCCATATAAAGTGTAGAAATTCCATCCTCTGCCTTCTGTGCCCAGATTACATAATGCTTGCCCTTACATTCAAAATATGTCATATCAAGCGAGAACCACTTAAATGAAAAATCATCTTCTGGAAGCGGTTGCATAACGCCCATCTCAATCCATTTATCCTTTATTGGATCCTGACCTTCGCACATAAGCACATTACATTTAATTTCAAATCCGAAATCCGGCATACAGCTTGCTGTAAATAACACATACCATTTTCCACCAATGTAATGAATCTCCGGTGCCCAAATATATGGGAAACACTTTTCTGATTCTTCTTCATCCCAGATTGTAATCTCTTCAGCTTCTGCAAGTCCTTCTAATGTCTTAGACTTTCTAAGAACAACTCTGTCATAACCTGACTTGTCATCTGCTCCGAACATAGGATATGATGCTGTGAAATAGTAATATCCGTCAGGTCCTTTCACAATATATGGATCTGCTCTGTTAACAATAAACGGATTATTGTATTCTGATACAGCTTTTTTTAAATCGCTCATTTTAAAACCTCCATTTGAAGATACGCATTTTCTGCGAGTATAGTTGTTTTAATTGTACGATAGTTTTGCATATTTTTCAAGACGAAATTGTTTCTTACAACAATTTGCAAAATGATTGTTTCTTGTTTATTTCAATCGAGGGTACTATCTGCAATTTTTCACATTCTGTACCTCGCTATTTTTCAATTTGAGGCACAGAAGCTTTATACTTTATTTCTATACCTCGCTTTTTTCTCTTTTTTCATCATTTTTATATTTTTCGAGGTACACAGTAAATTCCCAAGCTTCCTGTGCCTCATTTCTATAATCAGCGAGGTACTAATCACGATGCTTTTATTTCTGTACCTCGGACATGTTCGCAACCTAGGTTGCTCTCTGATGCGACTTTCGTCGCATCAGAAAAGAAACATAGAAACACAGAAAATTATGCAAGCATTTTTTCTGTGTTTCTATGTTTCTTTTATTGCCCGACTCAATGTTTCGCACAAAGATAAAGGCACCATCCATTCGGATGATGCCTTTATAAATCAGC
>CAZESO010000173.1:0-5082 GCA_964515325.1 uncultured Roseburia sp.
GAAGGAGTTATCAAGTGTTCTACCTCTCATATATGCCAAAGGGGCAACTTCAATAAGTCCTTTTTCTGAATTGTGCAAAAAGCTATCTGCTCCCATTATCTGATATAATGCATCATAAAGTGGTCTAAGATATGGATCAACCTTGCTCTGTAAATCTCCCGGAAGGAAACCTAAATTTTCTCCTGCTTCTATTGCCGGTCTTGTTAAAATAATTCTGTTTACTTCATTATTTTTAAACGCTTCAATAGCCATTGCCATTGCAAGATATGTCTTACCTGTACCGGCAGGACCTATACCAAATACAATTGTATTCTTTCGAATTGCATCAACATACTTTTTCTGTCCTAATGTTTTAGGCTTAACAGGTTTGCCATTTGATGTTCTTGTTATTATATCATCATCAATCTCAATAATAGCTTTTGTATTATCTTCAACGGATAATGCAAGAGTATAGTCTACATTTTGTGTAGTAATCTCATTTCCTCTCTTCGACAACTTGATTAAATCCTCGATAACCTTAGAAGCTCTCTTTACATTTACTTCTCCACCAACAATTTTTATTTGTGAATCTCTTGATATAATTGATACATGTAATGTTTTTTCTATTTTCTTGGCATGTTCATCAAAATTTCCAAATACGTTTTTAATATGTTCTATTTCTGTATCTATAATAGTTCCAATTTCACTCATTTTACTCAATTCCTTTTTTCACCAATATATTCACAGCATATTACATCCCCGGATATAATAATGCTTTTTTCATTAACCTCTATTGTAACATTATTTTGGGTAATTTGAATACCCTTTTCTACCAATTTCTGCAAAAAATCATTAACATATTTCTCTCCTGCTTCATATGCTTCTTTGTTGGAATAATATTTTTCTTTAATAACATATTCTTTTTCATTTTTTTCAATATAATACAATGGTAAATAAAAATTTTCTCCTACAACAACCTGTTTTACATTTTCACTTTCATCAAACACTTTGTATTCCCCACTAAACCATCCAATTTCAAATGCTTTATTCCATATACATATTTCATATTTTTTACTGGAATTTCCAGTATATACCTTTTCTTCATAATTTCTATCTATTGTTTCATTCAACACATACGTTGTTTTTCCCAAAATAATACCATCAGCAGCTACATATTTTGTCCCTAGCAATTCATCATAATCACTTTTTATATCGTAATATCCGCCTATAAGTACATCTCCTGCTTTCACAATATCTCCTGCTTTCACAAGTGGTGTTCCTTTACCTGTTACAATTGATATAATCTCCGCATCCTTATCTGCCACAATGCTGCAAGTATCATTTTCTTCTGCTTCATTTACTTCGTTAAAATTTTCTTTAACATGAATAATCATTCTTGTTCCAACAATTTCCACAGATGCCCATTTTATATCGTTATATTCATTTCTTAATGCCTTCTCTATTTCGTCCGCATCACATTCCTTCTTTTTTACTCCATTGGAAATCCCACTCTTTTCTAAAAAATCCATTAATTCATCTTCGGTATGTGAGTAATTTCCATCAAAGGAAATCTGCCAAATATGCAATGACATTATATAAACAAGTATTAACGCTGAAATTATTCCTGCAAAAAACATTTTTCTTTTTTTATTTTTAAACAAAAAGAAAGGTAATCCATACCTTTCTTCTATTCTTATATGTACCTTTGATTTCTTTGCAATTTCTTTTAGTTGCTTAAAGTTTCTCACATCCAGTCTTAATTTCAACACCGAATTCTCAATTGTAACATTTTTCATTTGTATATTGTTATGATTGCAAATATTTAAAAATCTTTCTATATTTGCTCCTGTAACACATATGTACAACCATCCCTTAATATAATCCAATAACTTTTTAACCATTTTTCCCTCATCAATAATATATTATTTCATTAATAATTCCTTTTATTTCCATATCTTCTTTATTATAACAATCAATCTTTAAATTCTTACCTATTATTTTCACCCTCATATCTTTCCCCTGCAGTTTTATTACAGTATCTGTGTATTCTATAATAGATTTATAGTTTTCTATAAAAACTTCCCATTTTCCCATAATTTTTATATTTATTGCACCTAATAATAAATCTTTCGGGAGATTCATTTTTTCTGCAAGCCTCAATTTAGTTTCTATGTTAGATTTCTTCACAAGTAAACACCACTAAAAATGTATTTATTTATATATATGTTTTATTTTTATGATTTATGACTCGTTCGCAACGTAGTTGCTCTACGCGACATTCGTAAAATGCCGACTAAGGACTCGTTCGCAACGTAGTCGCTCTACGCGACATTCGTAAAATGCCGACTAAAAGTCGACATTTTGAAAAAACAAAAAAGAGACAACTTCTTTGCAAGCAAATGTTGTCTCTTCCTTGTTTTTTCTTATCGCCTTTCGGCGCTTTACTCATTGTTTCGCGTTAATTAAATTTACGCTTTCTTGCAGCTTCAGATTTTTTCTTACGCTTTACACTTGGCTTTTCGTAATGTTCTCTCTTACGGATTTCCTGCTGGATACCAGCCTTTGCACAATTTCTCTTAAATCTACGTAAAGCACTATCTAAGCTTTCGTTTTCTTTAACTATTACGTTTGACATTGTATCACCTAACCTCCCTCCAGTTGCGTATTGTGCATAATACAACTGTATGGGTATTTATTTGCACAAAGTACATTATAGCACATAATTGCTAAAGGTCAACAACTTTTTTTAATTATTTTTATTTTTCTTATTAATAATTAGTCAGCAAGTTCCTTAACGCCCCAAGCTGTCTTATTATCTCCTATGATAGTAAATGTCATTGTTACATCTCTTGTTGAAAGCTCATTCTGCTGTTTCAAGAATACACCCTTATATTCAATATCATCAAGTGTTAATGTAACATTTACACCATCTTCTGATTCCCATGTACCTGTATAATCACCTGAAACTTTACCATCTTCACTCAATGTAATAGTTTCACCTGAGCTCTTACTAAAGTCTACACGAATCTTAAACTTATTTTCAACACCACCAATTGTAAATGTCTTATTTACAATTGTGAATGATGTTTCAGAAGAACCACCTATAATACCAACCTGATTGCCATTGTTATAATGATATACTACACTTGGACGATGTAATACAAATTCATAATCACCAACAATATCTTCTGTTGAATATCCCTCTGTTGATAATGTTTCATTACCATATTCATATGGTGCTGCTACAAGCCAACCATCTTCACTAATAAACATCTGATGAACTCTTACTTCATGACCCTGTCCAGTTCCTGCGAATCTTGTATGGTAAATAAGATGAATTTTTCCATCATCGTCAACAAATGCTGAGTTGTGTCCCTGCGCAACCTGTACTTTATTTATACCATACATACTATATGCACCAAATATCTTTACACCAATTGAATTGTTATATTTTGATGTTACATCAATATCCTGATATCCAACTGTTGACATCCAACCTTTGAAGATACTTGATACACCATTCTGATCAACATATGGTCCATTAATATTTTCAGAACGATATACTCTCATATTGTAACCACCACTTGTTTCAAGGTTACCTAATGATACGAATAAATAATAGTAATCATCAGTTTTAAGGATGTATGGACCCTCACCTGAGTTATAGAAGCCACCTGCAATCTTATATCCTAAATAAGCATCTGAAACATTTGTTTCTGTTGTATATGTGTAATTATAGTCTCTAAGACCTGTAGTTTTATCAATTTTAAGCTGATAGATACCTGCTGACCAAGAACCGTATGTTATCCAAATATCTCCATTGTCATCTTCTGTAACGGATGGGTCAATTGCATTAATCTTTGCAATATCAGTTGTATTGTATCTTGATAAATCTGCATTAGCACCAAGAACTTTATATACATCAGAGTAATTAGCTCTTGCTGTATTTAATGTAGTTCCATCATAGAAACCAGAGAATACAACTTCATCAACATATGTATATGGACCTTCAATATTGTCTGCTGTAAGAAGTACTATTGCCGACTGCCAATTGCTACCATTAACACTCATATACATACACCATTTGCCCATAGTTTCATTATAGATAACATCCGGTGCCCAGAGATTACTTCCTGTGTTCGAATATAAAACAGGGTTTTCATCTGTCTTACAATAATTTTCCCAAACATCGCCAAATAATGTGCTCCATTCAGTATTAATGTTAATTGTAATTGGTGTCCAGCTAATTAAATCTTCTGACTTAGCCCATGCTAAATGAGAACCAAATATATAATATGTACCTGTTTCAGGATCTTTTACAATTGAAGGATCGTGTACAGAAACTCTGCCATAATCACTGTTTTCAACCATTGTTTCTTCTGAAACTTCTGCACTGGCTTCTGTTGTTGGCATAAGGCCTGCAAGACTACCTGCACCTAATACAAATGCCATAATCATAGCAGCTGTACTTTTGCCTTTTTTCTTTTTAAGAATTACAACCACAACTATGATGATAACCACAACTGCAACAACACCTGCAATTATCCCTATAGCCAATGGCGATAAACCATTTTCTGTGTTTTCGCCTGAATCAGTTGTCGCAGAAGCTGTACCACCGGCAACACCTGTTACTGTAAATGTCTCATATCCATTTGCTTCAATTTTGTTGATTTTCTCAACCATTGTAGACTGATCAAATTCAATGTCTGCCGGTAAGTTTGGATACTGAATCTTAACATTTGATACTGCATACTTGTTATTATTTTTAATAGATACTCTCATTTCAACCTTATCACCAGGCTCATAATTCTCCTGATTCAAGTTTATCATTATATCTACGCCATCTACACTAGCTTCGCCATCAGCAGCAAATGCTGTTAATGCACAAGCTAAAATCATAATAGCGCATAATAATAATGTTATTATCTTTTTGTTCTTCATAATTATTACCTCCGATTACTTATTCAATTGTCCTTTTAATACTACTTTCGCTTCTTCTAAAGCTTCTTTAATCTTCTCAGGTTGTTTACCACCAGCCTGAGCCATATTAGGACGACCACCGCCGCCACCGCCAACTACGGCAGCTAAAGCTTTAATAATATT
>CAZESO010000174.1:0-5010 GCA_964515325.1 uncultured Roseburia sp.
AGGCTCTGATTCCTACCATTCAATAGAAACCAGAGCCTATCGCTCTTGTAACAGCTTAGCACATCAGCCCCTGCTGTAAACATATGCCATTTTCTCTTTACTAACAAAAATTTAAAATTACAATTCGGTGTCTTATAAATTTTTGTTATATGCTTCTTCAATCAATTCATTGTTATGCCTATGCAACTCTTCTATTCTACCTTTGTCTTTGACGACATCTAACCTCAGAATTTCAGCAACATTATCTTCAATCATTCTTCTCTTCTTAGATGCTGGCACTTTGTACGGCAATTGTTTCACATAATTTGACGAATTATTTGCAGTAGGGTTAATTATATGTATTAATCTGTTTATAACATCTGAATTCATCAATGCTAATACATAGTACATATCGTTCTCATTATTCGGAAAAATTCCAACTATTGATTGGTCAAATACGCGATTTTCCATCAATGTTGCTTTTATTTCCCTAGATTTAACCATAGGAATTGCAATTCCCCTCTTAAAATAAAATTGTGAATTTTGAAATCTTGCTTTACGGTCATCATTATAAAATCTTATCGTTTCACTATCCCATCTTACAAACCATTCATCTTCTGCTCTTTTATATCTGGTAGTAGACGAACTTTTTATATATGGAACATAAGCCTCATCAACATCGTCAACACCAGCTAACGATACCGTATAGACTATCTTACTTTTATCGATAACTGCATACCCTTTAGAGTTCTTAACGTTTTCATTCTTTGAGCACACAAACTTCTTATTATTTCCAGAATAAAAACCAGTCACGACAGATGCCATATCGCCCAATTTTTTTTCAGATGCATCAATCAAAGTCGAAACATCATCGTCTGCAAGAATAAACCTACTTTTTTCAGTTGTAAAAACATCGAATTGTTTCAATTCATATATTCTATGATGTTTTTGAAACTTATTTCGCAACACATCTTCAAATTCTGCTGATGAACTGAATCCTTTTATTATCCTAACAGTATTCTTCAGCGCCTCATCTCTATCACATTTTTCCAAGGTTATGATAGATAAGTTTGAATAACCAAAACTCACTCCCGGGAAAAACTTAGAAGGAAAAATAAGTACTTCTTCGATTTTTGTATTTGTTAATAAAATCTTTCGTAGTTTCTCATGCATATTAAGAAACAGAAATGTATCTGGTACAATAAACGACAATCTACCACCATTTTTTAACACAGAAAGACTTCTTAGCAAAAAGAGTGTATATGTCTCCTTTACATATTGCCCAACATATTTTTTCTTTAGTAGTTCTCTTTTTTCAATATCTTGCCATGCACCATATGGCGGATTACCAATCACTTTATCATAGTGCCCACCTTGTAAACTAAACAAATCCAACTGTTCATCTAAAAGAATATCTGTATTCTTCAACCAAATTTCACTATTTGCGTAATCATCCAATATCTCATCAAACAGTGTATCTGTAAGTCTAACATTTACATCAGGTATATTAGAATACTTTTTTTGCATTGTTAATATTGCTGCTTCGTTTATATCTAGTGCATCAATTCTAACTTTTGCTTTTCTTTTTAGTATTTCATCGATAAATATACCCTCTCCGGCAGACGGCTCCAAAATCAAATCATTTTCGGATATTCCCAGCTTCGATGCCATATAAACAGTAATATCTTCTGACTCAGTATAATATGAACAATATACATCCTTCATTCCATCAACCAACTTTCTTAAGTGTTATCTTAAGTATTATCTTAAGCATGTATATTTTATATCGTATAGTCTACCACGTCAAGTATCCAATCAAATCATTATTAACTAAATGCTTTTTAAATTCAGCACTTATATCATTCTTCCAATCAACATTATTATCTAACCACGTTCTGAGGTTAAATCCAGTAAATTCAGCCATCTTTGAATAGCAAGCATTGGCACAATAGCAACTCCAATATGGCGAATTTTTTAGTGTCTGCAAATAATGATTATTTTGTTCCTCTGCTTGCCTTACAAACAAGAGTGTTTTCTCATTTTCTCCAAACGATTGATAGATACTACCGACGAGAAGTAATCTATTTGTATTTCCTTTTTCATTAGAGCTAAATCCACTTTTAAAATCACAATTATAGCGAATTCCATCTTGCTCGAAGTGCAAATCCAAGCCTAATTTAGTGCCACCACTATCTACCAAGCCCCAAGGAATACCGTAGTAATAACTTAACTTTCTTCTTTCATCATTAGAAATACTCAATGTATAAATATAGTCTAGTGTTTTCTTCTTTATCCCTGCTTGAACTTCATCGAAATCCGGTGGTTCGATTAATTTTAATTTTTTCACTGGATATTCAAACGGCAATTTACAAAATGGTTCCCATAGTTCTCCTATTCTTCGCGCAAAAGCCATATATTCATAAGGCCATACCTTGTTTCTATACTCAAGCATGACAATGTATGAAGCATATGTAATCAACAAAATTTCATTTAATAACGCTTCATTATTCCACTTCTCCTTTCGAGATGTTATTTTCACCTTCTCAATAATATCGCTGCAAAACTGCTTAATCTCATTATTAACTACATTTGCCGCCTTCTTTTTATCCGATTGTCTTGATGCAACAGCCAAAACCCCATCAGCTTCATTACGGAAAACCGTAATCCATTCATCCTTTGTCTTTTTCATACAACCGCACCTTTCTCATAATACTATTTATATTATACTACTAAATAAGAATTAATTCCATTCAAATCTCACAACTCATATCATTAAATGCTTTCTTAAAAAATTCTCCCATTGTTTTTTCCTCCTAAATACAATATTTTTGTCAAACTATTCTTCACTAGAAATCTCTGACGATAATTCAAGAATTCTTGGTGCATATTTTTCTTTCACTTTATTATATCATGAACGATATACCGGATAGGCGCATAACATAACTGCTATTCCTGCCAATCCAAATAGAATGCCAAGTATCATACACAACATTCCGCTTCCTATAACGCCCATCGAAAGACACATTCCAAAACCCAAGCATAAAAAGCCTCATATGCCAACGCACAATGACTCAATCATATCCGAATTCTGAACCTTTGCGTCAAGTCGTTTGATTTCATCAAACTTACTTTCTTCCTTAGGTAAATATTTCTTTCTTATCTCTTGAATCTCATTATTTTCTTTCGCCGAGTAACTATAATTAAATGTTAATGTTTTTTCCATTTTTCCTCTCCCTTTCTGTTTGATTATGGTATTATTTTATCTAACAGTTATTTTTGTGTTGTTAATGAAATGTTTAAGTTTTGTTAATTCCAAAAAAATTTTAAAAAATGCCACCTGAACCTCTTACATAAGTCCAGATGGCATAGTAGCCTTTTTGAAAATTTTATATTTTAATTCTATCCCTCACGGCGTTCTCTCCAAATTTTCCAATATACCCTATCAATTCCTTCGAAACATTTATCACTACTCCTGTAGATTTGTTACACTCATCTACAATCTGATTCAATTCTTCTACATTTTCCGTTGTAGCACCCGCACTATCCGCATTCTGTTTTGCAGATTCAGCTAATGAATCAACTTCTTTTTCTATGACATTTTTATGTAAGTTCAATTCTTCCATCTCACCTGCAATTTCATCAATCGCATTACTCACCTTAGCAACCTCACAATTCAAAGAACCAAATATTGCTTCTGTGTCCTTAATTTTTTCATTCTGCTTTAAGAATGCTTCTGACACTTCCTTAGTAATCTCTACACTAACATTAGAATTATCCAAAAGCGCCGAAACCACATTTTCTATCTGCTGTGTTGATTCCTTTGACTGATCAGCCAAAGCTCTGATTTCTTCTGCAACAACCGCAAAGCCTTTTCCATGTTCTCCTGCTCTGGCTGCCTCAATGCTCGCATTAAGCGCAAGCAGATTAGTTTGTGAAGAAATACCTGCAATAATCTCTGTTGCTGAACGAATCTTCTGTGCAGACTGATTAGTCAGTTCTGTCTGCTGTCTTACATTTTCGATAGCTTCGCTATTCTTCTGACTTATAACCATAAGTTCACTTAAAATACCTTCAACCGACTTATCATAATCATTCATCAATTCAGCACTGTTCGCCAAGTTTTCAATATTTTCTGTAATCTTTTCAATGGCATCACCTATTGAATTAACCTTTTCTTTCATATCTGCAACCTGTTCTGCCTGTGTTATAGTATTGGTAGCTATGACTCCTACTTCACTTTCAGCACAATCTATAGCCTCTGCCATAGTATCAAAAACATTTCTAAAGTTTGTAGATACTTCTCCTAACTCTGTGGAAGCCTTCCTAATAGCACCTACTATCTGACTAATAGATGATATGTTTTGCTGCATCGAACGTGCCATATCACCGATTTCGTCATTACGTTCTGCTATCTTTTGCATACCAGCATCCATAACTTTATCCGTTTCACTATTTAAACCACCAAATATAGTCATGATTTTTCCAAAGAAAAATCTAATCGTAATAAAGATAGCAACGAAAACAGCTACAAAAATTCCCATAATAGATATCGCAGCTACCGTACTATTAATAACATCATTATCTACGAGCTTCATCATTAAGAAAATCCATACTAATGCAAGTACAAAGCCTATACCCATCCCAAATATCAATTTACCTAACACTTTTTTCTTCTTTTTCGTATCCATTGCTTATTCCTCCTATTTTTCTTTACTATTTTTTACTATTTCACTTAACATTTATTGATTAATTATACATCAGCTCCATCGTAAAGTAAAGAATTGCGTCCTATACTTTAATTATAACATGCTTTTATGCTACAGCTAAAAACCTTTCATAATTTTAGGCTCAAATAATCCGGCATCTGCCTTCTTCCAGTTCCCTTAACTAAAATTTAAGAGGCGATTTTACTCGCCTCTTAAGTATTAAGCCTTTTTATCACTCTTAATTATTAACTTGTCACAACATGCCAAGACTCCCGGCAAAATAAATAAAATCAACACAATTGCCACAAAAGAACCAATAGAGAGT
>CAZESO010000175.1:0-4968 GCA_964515325.1 uncultured Roseburia sp.
TTGCATAATCCTTTTCATCATATACATCTTTGTAAAAACTATTATAATATTTAAAAACCTGTAATTTGGTTCTTACTACGGTACTTATATCCATAGACTGATTTACAAGTGAGCCTTCTGTCTTTATGTAATAGTATACCGGTAGCTGCAACGCATATACTGTATCAACATGTAACAGATATTCCAAATTGAACATGAAATCCTCACACCAATTTACCTTTGTATCCATACGAATATTATATTTTGTAATAATCTCCCTGCTATACAATTTGTTCCATAAAACACCATAATAAAAGTCAGCAGGATTCTCCATCATATATTCTGCAAATTCTGTACGACTCATAACTTTTTCTTCTTTTATTGAGCCCTTATGCGAAACTCTATTTCCAATAACTCTATAAAAATCCGTGATTACAAGTTCACAATTACGCTCCCTTGCCTCTCTTACCATTAACTTTGTAGCTTCCGTTGAAACCCAGTCATCCGCATCTACAAACTGTAAATATTCACCTATTGCAGCCTCTATACCACAGTTTCTTGTATCCGAAACACCTGAATTCTCTTTGTGAATAACCTTTACTCTCTTATCTTTCTCTGCATAAGAATCACAAATTTCTTTTGATGAATCTTTACTTCCATCATTAACCAAAATAAGTTCTATGTCTGTATATTCTTGGTTTAAAATACTATCTACACATCTTTTCAATGATTTTTCAGCATTATATACTGGTACAATAATGCTAACACTTACCTTTCTCGAATCATCATATTTGAACATAATATTGAGCCTTTCATTATTATCCTAATCTTTTACCATATTATATCACATATTTTTCTTTTAGCTTCATAAAAACGCAACAGTTTTTTCTTACTAACTTTGTTTCTTCTTAAATAATCCAAAGCATCTTTTTGGCGGTTTATTTTCTTCTTTTTCGCTAACAAACGGTTCATCAAGCACCCACGGCAAAACAATGTTATAAACAGTTATAACAAAGTACTCTTCACTCTGTTCATTTGGAACATATCCTTCATCAATCATAATATTCAAAAACAAACCTTCATCCCATATATCAATTTCATGCTTATCAGGTTGAAGAAGTTTTCCGGTCACCGTATATGCAACAAATGTATAATTTATTTCCTGCTTTTCTTCGTCATCATACCATCCCATTTCATCAGGTCTTGTTATATCCACACCAAACTCATCCAAAAATGCCTTCAACAACGGAAGTCTGCCTTCTATTCCCTTATAATAATTTCTACAATTTTGACAATCACAAAGTGTTCTTGCTGCATAATATTCTCTTGTCTTTTCAATATCAACTTCCATCAAATAATTATCTTTTTCAATTCTCATTGTTTAACTTGTGTATCTCCTACTGATGTTGTTCTAATATTCATAGCTTACTCCTTCCATAAAACATAACATACTATATATATCGGTATTTTTAAAAGTAAATTTTATTTTTTTCAAAAATTCTTGACTAATTTGATAAAATATTATATTCTACCTTCATAGGAAACAGGTTTTTTACCGTAAGTTATTTAACTAAAGCGGTGTACTCTGTTTCCTTTTTTATATTAATTATATCATATAAATAATTTCCATTTTTACTATCTCATCTAACAATCATTCTAGCTTTGAATACATTATATTTCACTATTTTTTCATTATTATCAAATATAGGTAATGAAAATCTTGTATCATATCGATACCATCCATTCTTAGCATTTTTGTTATGCTTAGCCTCATAATTATCTTGATATTTTCTATTACTAGCAATTTTTATTAACCCCAAAACACCCTGCGACGCATTTGCTTTAGCTTTAGCTAATGCTCCTCTTAGTTTCAAGCTATATTTTGAATTTTTATATTCATCCGGAAATTCTTTACCAATATAGATTATATCATTAGTTTCTGCAACAGTAACCATCTCATTTATATAGCGTTTTAGGTATTGTTCTACACTTTTCCAATCAATATTTTGTTTTCCTTTAAATATAATATTATTCATTTGAACAACGTTATTACCATTAGCATCTTCTATAATTTCAATATTATTATCCAAAACATTTCCCTTTCTAATAATATATATTTGGAAAATTCTGAACTAGATTATTTAGATTTAAGATATATTATATACTATTATAAATTTATATAAAAATCAACAAAAATAGCGCCATAATTCTATTACAAATTAAAGCGCTATCTCACATTTTAATTTTTAAAACTCTTATTACTTCACCACAAGCCAAGTCATTGCATGCTTTGCACCTTCTGCATCCGGAAGTTCAAGCTTACACTTCCCACCATTTTTCGCTTCCATAATCATATGTGCAAACATATCAAAACCACCCCTTATAGCATACTTGTGATAGTTTCTTACATTCTTATCAAGAAACTTAGGAATCAACTTGTCCATCATCTCGCTATAACCATCCAGATATTCCTTTAAGAAATCTACTCCAAGACTTTCCTTTATCTCATTTACTATCTTGTCAAGCTGTTCCATCTGTTCTACTGTAAATACCGGAATATTAGATATTGGCTTTTCTTCCTTCATAGAAATATATCCTTCTCTAACAAATTCTGATACATACAATTTTTCAAATTCATTAAGCTCATCGTCTTTCATCAGTGCTTTTTCCGCATGTAAGAGTCTTATCATTTTTTTATCTTTTATTACATCTCTAAACCCCTGACCTGAAATATAACAAAAATATGTGTCTGCCTGCCATATATCCCCTATATTCTCATCTGAATTTGTTTTATATCCGTTACAACAACGATATTCCCAATAGTTATCAAATTCTTCTTCATTATCTGTCTTAAATCTTCATTAACATTATCTTTTCCAAAATAATCAATGTTTAATATATCGGATTTTCTAGCTATAACAGCATCATATATCTTATCAGCATAGTATTTTGCATTATTATATCCGTATCTAACTCTTGCTTCTTCAACATCTTTATTACTAATAAAGAAATTTGTTTGGTACTTCTTTCCGTGCTGTTTCAAACGCTTCTATATATTTAGTACCAACACATTAATATATTGTTGGAAAAAATTTAAAAAATTTTATTTTTTCTCATCTGCATATATTGAACCACTGTTCCTATCACTCCAATTACCAATACAACAATAGTAATTTCAACAAAAAGCTTCACAGAACCAGCCGCATCACTCAAACGCCTAAGCACTGTCGTATATGTAAGCATCAAAAATATTCCTGTAAGATTTATTCCCAATCCCCAATTGCATGCAATATTTTTTTTCATACATCTATAAAACATATAACAAAAAGTACCAATTTGTATTAATAATGCAATTGCAGCCTGATCATGTAAAAACGGTCCTACATTTGCCGGTTTCATATTAAACGGCATCTTACCATCTATTATAGTAAATATAAAATAGAAATACATAAACGATGCATAAATTATAGAAATTCCTGAAATCACCAATAAAATCTTATCTTTTTTACTGAGCTTGCCTTCATTTTTCTGGTTCATTGTCAATATACAGGTTGCAGTCATTAATACGGCAAACAGTACATAATATGCAATGGTCGGAATTGGATTATAGCTGATTTCAAATGTATAGAAACCAAATACAATCAACACCACTAATAATGCATAACTAAAAATACTTTGCTTCTTCACTTTGTTTTTGATTTTCTTCCATCCATCAATCTGCTTTTTATCCAGCGACTCTGCCGAAAAATCATTTTCTTTATAAATATGTACCAATTCTCTGCATTCTTTACACTCAGCTATATGCGCTTCCACACATTCCTTAGTTGACTTTGAACATACTTCATCCACATAAGAAGGAAGCAAATCCTGAATAATCTCACAATTCATCTTCATACTGCACGCACCTCTTTCAATAGTTGTTGTTTTGCACGAAAGAATGTTACTCTCGCCCAATTTTCACTTTTTCCAAGAATCGAACCAATCTCTCTAAATGATAAATCACTCATCACTCGCAATGATACAACCTGTCTAACATCATCAGGCATTTGTTGTAATTTATCCCAGACATCAGCAATTTCCACTCTATTTATGGCTTGCATTTCTGTATTTTCTTCAGCAACAATCTGTTCATCCATTTCTGCAACATACTCTTTATTAACTTTTGCCCAATGCTGATACAAAAGATGTCTTGCAATCTGACACAACCATGTAGATATCTTACAACTCCCATCGAATCTTTCTAAAGACTCAAATGCTTTAAGAAATGTTTCCTGCATTAATTCCTCTGCTAAACTTTCGTCTTTACACATAGAGTAGAGAAAATGATACACTATCTTGGAATTCTGTTTGTATAGTTCTTCCATGTGTTTCTCCTTTCTACTCTATATATCCGTTGTATGACTATTTCGTTACAAACTTTTTTTATTTTTAAAATACACCATCAATAAATATCTTTAATCCAATAATAATAAGTATCACACCACCAAGTACAGAAGCCTTTCCTGCAAGCTTTGTACCAAACTTTTTACCAATAATCACCCCACTGACACATATGATAAATGTTACAGCAGCGATGATACATGAACAGACTAAAGCCATTACGAAACCATAATCGGAAATAGTAAATCCTACAGATAAAGCATCAATCGAAGTTGCAACTCCCTGTATCATAAGCGCTGCAAAAGTAAGCTGTCCACCTTCTTCATTACCTTCATTACCTTCATTTCTACTCTCATAAATCATCTTTCCACCAATATATACTAATAATGCTAACGCAATCCAAGGTATAAATTTCTGAAACACTTCAAACTTCTCTGCAATAGTATGTACACAAATCCAACCTGTCATAGGCATCAGCGCCTGAAATATTGCAAAAACACCTGCAATACCAGCGATTTTTCCCTTCTTCATCTTCGGATCATTCAATCCGTTCGCCATTGATACAGAAAAGGCATCCATAGCAAGACCTACACCCAACATAATACTTGT
>CAZESO010000176.1:0-4946 GCA_964515325.1 uncultured Roseburia sp.
AAGCCTGGCATTTCTGCTGTTTCACCACCGATTAATGCAGCGCCAGCCTGTTTACAGCCCTCTGCAACACCACTAACGATTGTCGCAATCTTTTCCGGTTCATTCTTACCACATGCAATATAGTCAAGGAAGAATAATGGTTCACCACCAGCACAAGCAATATCATTTACACACATAGCAACACAGTCAATACCAATTGTGTTGTGCTTGTTCAATAAAAATGCAAGCTTAAGCTTTGTACCAACACCATCTGTACCTGATACCAATGTAGGTTCTTCCATATCTTTGAACTTCTCCATAGAGAAAGCTCCTGAGAAACCGCCAAGACCACCTAATACTTCCGGTCTCATTGTCTTCTTAACATGTTCCTTCATAAGTTCCACTGACTTATATCCAGCTTCAATATCAACTCCAGCGTTCTTGTAATCCATTTCAATTCTCCATTTCTTTACATTTTACTATTGATTAATTAGTAGTTCTTATGACCTACTTTTTCTAATCTTTCAGCTTTAGCAACAACTTTTTCCTTCATACCTTCCTTGTATGCTTTTAACTTTTCTAAAAGCTCAGGGTCAGATGTAGCAAGAATCTTTGCTGCTAAAAGTCCGGCATTCAAGCCTCCATTTATAGCAACAGTTGCAACAGGAATACCTGCCGGCATCTGTACAATAGAATAGAGTGAATCTACGCCACCTAATGACTTAGTGTAGATTGGAACACCTACAACAGGCATTGGGAATATAGCAGCTGCCATACCTGGTAAATGCGCTGCACCACCGGCACCGGCAATAATAACCTTAATGCCCTTTTCTTCAGCAGAGTTTGCATAATCATAGAAAATATCAGGCATTCTGTGAGCTGAAATGATTGTCATTTCGTAATCAACACCTAATTCTTCTAAAACATCAGCAGCTTTGCCCATGATCTCAAGGTCTGAATCGCTACCCATAATAATTCCTACTTTTGACATAAATTCCTCCGTTTCTGTTCATTAAACAAACTATTCAGGCAGTTTCACCACCTGAATGTGCGAGTAACCCCACACTAAGCCTATTTTACTTTATATAACAAGCCAAGTCAATGTTAAATTAGTTTAAAATTAACCCAAATTAATAGTAATATTTAGTAATAAATTTACTATTTATATTTTTTAACAGATTTTTCACATATCAAGTGGCTTATTTAACTCCTCAGTTCCCTTCAATACAAATCTACAATTCTTTATAATTGGTATCATTTCACCATTCTTACAAACAACTGTGATTTCTTCTAACTGTTCATACGGAATTGTAATATCAGTATGACAACCAAAATATGCCTTATTCATATCTTCATGTCTAAGCGCCGAACACTCATTTTCTCTCGCCACAATTGCCTTGCCATCAGGATTATATGTCATAACATCTTCTTCATGGCTATAACATGTGTCTCCAATAGCAAAATGTGGTCCCATCTTTTCAACAATAAGAATTGGGAGTTTATATAAGATATCATACTTTTCAGCAACCTTGTAAGCGGTTGTATTTGTACCAATAGCAAACTCTCCCATAGGTAATGCTTCATGATTTCTCAAGAGATTTTCTTTAATAAACCTTCTGCCTTCTTCCTCATCTTCAAAATTCTTGCAAGAGTATTCCTTGACCATACCATTTTCAAATTTCAAGGTCAAATCCACATATTTCAAATCACCCAAATAAGCTTCTGATACATTCAGAATTCCATCTGTACCACTAAGCTGTGGCGATGTAAAAACTTCCCCTACAGGAATGTTTACATCCGCAACGCAATTCTCAAACAGAGTCTCTTTTTCGGGGTTCTTTAACTCCCACAGATTAACCTTCAAGTCTGTCTTGTTCTTATCTTTACCTTTTATGATAACATAGTCGCCTTTATCAAGAGCTTCTATAATTGTAGCTTGAATATTTTTATACAATTCATCATCAAGATTGTTTATTTTTATTGTATCTTCAAATATTTCCACAAATTTATCACCAATTTCCGGTATTGGGTATGCTATAATAGTAAAGCTTGTTTCTTCACTATTTATATATGTTTCATACAAGCTTCGATATGAATTGTTATGAGTAGGTAAAAGCTTTTGTTGTTTTTCATCAAGTTTAACCGCCGTTTTCTTAATCACCGGTTCAAATGGCGTTTCACCAAAAGTTTCAATATATGCAGGTCCGGCAAATAATTTCTCTTTTTCTTTAAAAGCTTCAAAAGCAGTTTTCATAACACCTAATTCTCTGTCGCTTATAGCTTTATCAAAATAAACAGCCATATCAAACTTATGGTCGAAATCACACTGTTTATTAGCAGCAGTCGAGCTGACAGCCATAGTTCTAACCAAACCTTTAAGTCCCATTCCTTCAAATTGCTTTATTGCAGCTCTTACAACTCTTTCAAACCCAACAGCATATCCGATACTCACTCTGTCTTTTATGGAAATATCTTTTCTTCCGGCAATAAAACCTTTTCTAAAGCCTTCAGTATAGGTTCTTGCAATACTATCAATCTTTTCCTGAGTTAACGAATTCAAAAACTTAGCTATTTCTATTTCGTTATCCGAAATATATTTTCCATATTTATATAAATATCTCAAATCTTCCAAGTCAGATTCCATAACTATATTTACATAAAAATCCTCTTCCTCATCAGTTATTTCCTTTATCCTGTTATAAGCAAACACATCCGCATAATCATAAACAAAGTAATATATTGCTTCATGTGCACTTTCCACAATATTCAAACCATCTTCAAATATATTATAAACCTGCAGGAATAATTCCATTATAATTGTCACTTCCTGCATCTTACCTTTATATATAAATTCAGTTATAGTTCTTACCCTACTAAATAAGTAAAGAAGATACTTGCTTTCATCGCCAATACCTTGACTTTCCATATAGTCGGGATTACCAACACAATTTTCGTAGCTATCACCTATTATGTTCTCGTATAACTTATAATTGATATCTGCTAACTCTTCAATTTCTGCCTGCTCCAAACTATTATCACGAAGTTTTTCGCCAATTTCAAGATTAAATAATATATACTTTGCCATTGACGAAAAGTATTCTCTATACTTTTCATCAACAGTATTTTCCATTGGAATACACTCTAATCTCTCTCTCGCCAAATCATATCTTTCTTTAATTTCCGCATTTATCATACTTACACTCCAATCTATTCTCTGTAATATTTCATTTTCAACATCTTACATACCAGCTTTTATAATCCTACCAACATAAGACCGCCAAGTATCAACCACACTATCGTATTTCCTATAGTTCCAAACCATGAATATCCAAAAAAGACATTTTCTTCTTTGAAGCTTCTAACACCAACAAAGAACCCCGCCAATGATATTATTAATGATACCATCGCTAAAAGACCTACTTCAATTCCACCATTACCGGCATTTTTATAGGACATATATATACTTAAAACCAGTAATGTAGCCGCTAAAACCAATAATAAGGATGAAACCATTCCACCCTTTGATCTTTTCTTATCTGTAAATTTATATTTCTTATATTTTCCAAACATATTGTACCTGTATTCCTTTACGCTTTTACATTTTTGCTCTTACAATCAACACTATTTTATATATTGCGTAACCTAATATTCCTCCAAATGTGTTTAACAAAATATCATCCACATCAAAAGAACCTGTCCTTGTTATCAACTGCACACTTTCAATACTCAGGGTAAACAAAAATGTAATCAATAACACACTTGCGAATCTATCAAGCTTTTTCACATTAAATGGTAACAATACACCAAACGGAATAAAACAGGCTATATTACCTACAACATTAATTAACATTGCCTTAAAGCCTGCTTCACTTTCCATTCCCCATTTAAGAAACCTTGTAATTTCCTTAAACATCTCAAGATTATAAGTATAATTTTCTTTTAAATCACTTCTACCCATCTCATTTGCGAAGAAAAGGAAATACAAGGTCACAGCTATATACACTATAAAAATTGTCCATCCGATTAATTTTTTAGCTGTATTATTTTTCATATTATTATTTTACACCATACTGTTCATAATATGCATCAATAGCTTTCTTTACATCATCATTAATAACAACTTTACCATTACATTCCTTGTTATATAAATGTTCTACAACATCTTCCATACTAACAATGGCATTAGCATCAAAGCCATATTTTTCTTTGATTTCTTCAAGAGCACTCTTCTCACCTGTACCTTTTTCCATACGATTAAGTGAAACCATAAGACCTACAATTTCAACATCAGCTGCACCTTTTACCTTTGGTACTGTTTCTTCCATTGATTTACCTGAAGTTGTAACATCCTCTATCATAACAACTCTGTCGCCATCTTTTAATTTACTTCCAAGGAAACTTCCCTTATCTGCGCCATGATCTTTTTCCTCTTTACGATCTGAGCAGTAACGAATTTCTTTTCCATACAATTCACTGTATGCAATGGCTGTAACTACGCTGATAGGAATTCCCTTGTATGCCGGTCCGAATAACACATCAAAATCATCGCCATATGTATTATGAATTGCCTTTGCATAATACTCGCCCAACTTCTTAAGCTGCGAGCCTGTTACATACGCACCTGCATTCATAAAGAATGGTGACTTTCTGCCGCTCTTAAGTGTGAATTCTCCAAATTTCAACACTTCACAATCTACCATAAATTCAATAAACTCCTGCTTGTACTGTTCCATTTTAAATGTCCTCCTGTTTGGTCATAGATGATTTTATTGTATCATATGTAGGGCGTGATTTCAATTTAAAGATTTATGGAGTTTTGACACATATTTCTCTTTCTATCAAGATATCCGTCAAGCACACTCATTATATGATAAGGCTTTTGCCCCTGTTATATAAATATCATATTTATTTTTTGAATACAGGCTATTTATTGCCAACTCGAAATTTGGACATAACTGTACTTCGTC
>CAZESO010000177.1:0-4944 GCA_964515325.1 uncultured Roseburia sp.
GAAGGATGATATCCTTACCGCTTACCCATTTACCAGGCTTTCCTGTAAGCACAAACTTAATAGCACTTGGAACCTTAAACCATGCTTTACCTGTTGCCATACCTGCAGCCATATCAGTTGAACCAACACCTGTTGAGAATGCACCAAGTGCACCATATGTACATGTATGTGAATCGGCACCGATTACAACATCGCCTGCAACTACAAGACCTTTTTCCGGAAGTAATGCATGTTCAATACCAACTTCACCTGTTTCAAAAAAGTTTGTAATGTTATTTTCAATAGAGAAATCCTTTGCACATTTGCAAAGTTCTGCTGACTTTATATCTTTATTTGGTGTGAAATGATCTAGAACGATAGCAATCTTATCCTTATCAAATACACCTTCTACATTCATCTTCTTAATCTCACCAATAGCAACTGGTGCAGTTACATCATTACCGAGTACTAAATCCAAGTTAGCTTCGATAAGCTGTCCGGCTTCAACACTTTCTAAACCACAGTGTGCAGCTAAAATCTTTTGGGTCATTGTCATTCCCATATCGTTTCCTCCATATTCCGAAGCGATGTATCGCGAAGGAAAACGCGATGAAAATATCAAATTTTCATCTGCGATAAAAGCAATTTGTGTCGCTTCGGCACAAATTGTTATGTGAAAAATCAGCATATCAATGTGATTTTTCACATTATCCTCCTATATAAAATTGCTAAAAATGCAAAGTTCTGCTATGAATTTTATCATAGCAGAACTTAAAATGCAAGTTTCTTAAACTATTCTTATAACTATTTAGTTACTGATGTTACAATTTCAAAATCATCCATCGAGATAACGCTTATTTTACCAGACACATTAACAACATAAATGTAATCTCCAATATACATTCCTCTTACATCTTCATAGAAATTGTCTTCATCTATAACAACCTGTTTTTCAACAAATTCACCGTCTTCATATGCAAATATATAATAACATCCTGCACTCATCATTCCATCATACATTACGCCATCTTCCATCCAGCCATAGTTTACCCAGCCTTCAGCGCAGAAGCCTATAATATTTTTATCAGGACTTACTAATATTGCCTTGTGATTATAAAGTGCTGATGAATAATACATATTTTCAAAAACTGTCTTGTCCTCTTCTTTAACATCATATGGATTACTTATATCAAACATTGAAAGCTTAATATATCCATCTTCTTCACCAATACCAAACATTCTGTCTTCATTCCACATATGCATATATTCTGAAAAACCTGGTATTTTTAACTCACCAATAATCTTTGGTGATGTTGGATCACTTAAATCCACAGTAAATAACGGATCAACCTGCTCAAATGTAACAAAATATCCTATATCACCATTAAATCTTGCCGAGTAGATGCTTTCACCTGGAGCAATATCTTCAATTTTACCTGTTTCGCTTAAAAACTTGTCAAAAACATATAATGTATTGATTTCATCATAATTTTTTGTACTTGTAACCACTATTCTTAAATATTCATTATACTCATCAACACAAAAAACATCTTCTAACCAACCATCAATTTCTGTAGTTGCTACCGGAGTAATAATTCCATCTACATAAGATAACTTCATTATATAAAGTGTCCTTTTACTGCCTGAGAATAATGTATCCTTAAATGATGATGACAACAAATAAAAATTACCTGTTGACGCATATAATTCACCATATCCATCATCTATAACTGCTTTATTATCAACCAAAGCCGGTTCCCCTGACATATTATAAGATGTAAAAATTGAATACAATTTATAATCATCATTTTCACTGATATAAATATCACTGCATTCCATACTGCAACCATCTACATACGGTTTAATTGAGTCTCCATTAACCTTTTGCTTACTAACAATATACAAATAGCCATTATTCATTCTTGACTGACTATATGCACCTGAAACTGTAAAACATTTTACAAGTTTCATATCCATAACGTCACTTCTATCAAAAACTGCAATAAGTGTCTCAGAATTGTAATTAGCATAATCTCCTGAATAATTACCAATCACAATAAGCTTTTCATCATACAAAATCATATCAACATCATAGACACCTAGTTCTTTATCAAACTCTTCATTAATCATAGCATCGATATCATACCGCACAATATATTCTGTATTTGCACCATCTGCTAAAGCTATATCAAGTACATTCTTTTTGTAATCACTATAATAATAATTGTCATAATAATAATCATAACCACCCTCGTAATATACATCAACTTCCCCATCAATAACATCTTTGTATTCAGTTGTAAGTGTGAATATATACTTACCATCAGTTTTTATGCAATCTGCTTCCAATACTCCTTCTGTTCTGACATTTGTATCAGAATAATCTGCTGAATCATTAGATGTAGCAGAATCTCCAACCGATGTTGACATTTCACCTTCTGGGATTTCACTCAATTCTTCATCAACAATTGCACCATTATAAAAATCATCCTTCGATTCAAATAAATCGACTTTGCTATTCTGTGCTTCAAAATACTCCTCTAATTCAGCATAGCTTGATAATGTTTTAAACACACTATCTTTCGCTTCCTTATATAATCCTGCCTCACCCTTATTATCAAGGTACATATTTCTTACATTGACACCAACAATAGCTATTGCTGCCACTGCTGCTACACTTCCAACTACTGTTACAAACTTTCTAATCTTTGATTTAGGTTTCTTTGTAGTTTTTATACTCTGTAGTTCTTTATTTGCTTCTATTACATCAATACTAGCTTCATTTTCCTTATCAATCTGCTCTCCCAATTTATTAATCATATTATCAGGTCTTAAGCTTTCAGGAATTTCTGTTTTTTCAGCCTCATTTTTTAAAACATCAAAAATTTCTTTCTCTTTCATAAACTTATGCCTCCATTCTACACTTCATTTTACCAATAGCCCTACTAAGCTTTGAACGAACAGTATTTTCATTTAACCCAAGCATTTTTCCTATTTCAATACTGCTATAGCCTTGCACTGCCTTATATGTGACAATACTCTTTTCTTCATAGCTAAGTTCATTAAATGCATTTTTCAAATCAATAATACTGTCTGAATCTTTCGTTCTATTGTCTTCCAACTGAATTTCTTCATTTAGTGAGACATTTTTTTCATAGTAAGTAGCTATTTTTCTTTTACACTTGTTGGATAATATTTTAAATATCCAGTTTTTAAATAATTTTTCGTCTTTCAAAAGCCTTATGCTCCTATAAGCATCCACAACCGTTTCGCTTACAACGTCTTCAGCATCATATTTATCCTGTAAAATACAGTATGCATACTTAAACATTTCTTCATATATCATTTGATAAAGTTGCGAAAATGCTTCTTTATCGCCTTCTTTAGCTTTTCTGACTAATTTAACATTATTCATATCTTTTCCTTCTTTACTAATAAACTGCAATTTATTTTTCCTGTTACATCCAATAAGTGTAGAATGGTTTCCATTTCGTTGCAAATATTTTTATAAACATTTCATTAACAAAAAATAAACTATTTTTTATATTTTCCATTCATTAAAATATTTTTTGCATATACATTGTATTCTGACAATTTATTTGATTTTCTTAGCTTCTTAAGCTCCTTATCACAATCATCAAACAAATCACCCATATATGTCCATAACTCTTTCATTTTAAATAATACAGGTCTTTCTCCCGACATTTCTTCAACATAAGCTGCCTGAATCCTATTATGAAACTCTATAAGTTTACTTCTATCAATTTGAATTTCATCTCTGATTTCATCCACTAACATATAATTTCTAAGCAAACCTCTTCCTATCATTATAGAATCCACATTAACAGCTTCATACTTATTCTTAATATCTTCATAATCTTCCTTTGTTAATATATTTCCATTATAACAAATAGTATTTTTACTATTGTTAACCGCATAATCAAACATTTCCATATTCGGAACATTCTTGTAAAAATCTTTTTGAATTCTAGGATGAATAATAAGTTCAGACATTTGATATTTATTATAAATATCTAGAATTTTATAAAACTCTTCCGGCGAATCCTTACCTATACGAGTTTTTATAGATACCTTAATATCAGCCTTATCATATATCTCATATAAAAATTCGTCCAATTCTTCAGGATATGCCAAAAAACCCGAACCCTTCTTTTTAGCTACTACAGTTCCAGACGGGCAACCCAGATTAATATTAACCTCTTCATATCCCAAATCCTTTATCTGTTCTATAGCCATAAGCATTTCTGTAGGTCTGCAACCTAAAAGCTGTGGAATAAGATTTATCCCACAGTTATTTTCCGGTAAAATATCTCTCATTTCCTTGCGAGAAAGCACCTGATTAATACCAGGTGCTATAAAAGGTGAAAAATATTTATCTATTTTTGATTTAAAAATGTCATTGTAGGCATTTCGAAATATAAATCCCGTAATACCTTCCAATGGTGCAAAATATATTTTCATTTTTCTCTCCGTATCAAACTATAATGTAATAACTCCAAATGTTGCTAATGTATATACAACCAAAATTCCCAAAAGAATAACCGGTGCTACAAATTTAATCATAAATTCATACATAACTTTTCTGCTAAACTTATACCCACCTATTGTTACTTCTTCTTCAATAACCTTAGTTCCTAATACCCAACCAATCATAATACATGTTATAAATGCTACAATAGGCATTATTACATTGTTACTTACATAATCAAAGAATGAAAGGAAATCCATTCCAAGTGGTTTAATATGAGACCACGCACCAAATCCTAATGATGATGGAATACCCATAATTAATGCTACTACAAATGTACCAATACAAGCTGTTGTTCTCTTGATTTTAAATTTATCCATAATACAAGAAACAATAGCTTCCATAACTGATACGGAGCTTGTTACTGCTGCGAATAACACAAGTACAAAGAATACCAAACCAACTATTCTGCCACC
>CAZESO010000178.1:0-4944 GCA_964515325.1 uncultured Roseburia sp.
TGTAGCACCAACACTACCAATTTCTTCCTTATCAACAAGGATACAACAAGCTGTATAATCAACCTCATCTGTATCTAAGATAGCTGCCAATGAAGTATACGCACAAACTCTGTCATCCTGACCGTAAGCCATAACCATACTTGCATCAAAACCTACATCCCTTGCCTGTCCTGCCGGCACAATCTCAAGCTCTGCTGATAAAAAGTCTTCTTCTTCAATATCATATTTATCTTTAAGGATAGCTAAAACATTTGCCTTAACTGCATCCTTTTCATCACCATCAATCGGTCTGCTACCAATAAGTAAATCAAGCTGCTCACCTTCAATTACCTTTGCACCCTTCTTCTCAAGCTGTTCAGCTGATAAGTGAATAAGTAAATCTGTTATACAAAATACCGGATCTTTTTTATCTTCACCTACAACTACATCAACTACTGTGCCGTCTTTCTTAACAACAACACCATGAATAGCAAGTGGCTGAGCTACCCACTGGTACTTCTTGATACCACCGTAATAATGTGTGTCCAAATATGCAAAATCACTGTCTTCATACAACGGATTCTGCTTAACATCAATTCTTGGCGAATCAATATGTGCGCCTAAAATATTCATACCATCAGACATTGATTTCTTACCAATATTAAAAAGTACAACCGACTTCTCCATATATGTCATATATACTTTGTCGCCAGCCTTAACCTTTTTATTATTCTTAATTATATCTGCTAAATCCTTGTAACCCGCTTTCTTAGCTCTGGCTACTGTCTGCTTAACGCATTCTCGCTCTGTCTTACCATTATCAAGAAATACCTTGTAATCTTCTACAAGCTTTTCCATCTCTTTAATATTCTTCTGTTTATATGATTTCCATGCTAAATTTCTGTTCATAGATTTTAGTCCTCCTCTTATAAATGGGCAAAATTCACCCAGATTAGTATAGTATATGCCATTTTACATATTTTTTCAAGAAAAAGCCATTTATATTCATAAGATTTACATATTCATTAATATAATAAAATAAATATTTATTTTCCCTTTGGAGGAAGTATGCTCATTAGAACTTTACAAACAAACAATGAAAGTTCCGGTTATATTACAATAAAAGTCACTAATAATCTTAACTATCCTATTGCAGGTGCAAATGTTTCCATATCATATAACAGCGCCCCCAATGATGTCATAGAAAATCTCACCACAGATATTTCAGGAAGTACGGAAAGCATTAAATTACCTGCTCCTAACATTGATTTAAGTCTTACTGCCAACAACGAAATTCGCCCTTATTCCGAATATAATATAACGGTATCCGCTGAAGGTTATGAACCCGGTACAATAACAGGAAGTGAAATACTTGCAGACACTTTATCCATTCAAAGGGTTCGACTTACAAGAAGCGAAGCAAACAACCCACAAAACGATGTAAACATTCCTGACCATACTTTATACGGCGACTACCCTGAAAAAATCCCCGAATCAGAAATTAAACCGGTATCTGAAACAGGTGAAATTGTACTTAGTCGTGTAGTTGTTCCTGAAACTATTGTAGTGCATGATGGAGTTCCAAGCGATTCTACTGCTAAAAACTATTTTGTTTCTTATACTGATTATATTAAAAATGTTGCTTCCAGTGAAATTTATGCCACATGGCCTGAAAGCACCATTACTGCAAACATTCTTGCAATAATGTCTTTTACAATGAATAGGATTTTCACCGAATGGTACCGTGTTCATCACTAATTCGTGGTAAATTCTCCATATAATCCTCAAGTCTTATCTTAAACTTAATTCGTATATCATCATCAAGAATGTCTATTCTTTCAATCAATCTTGCAAGCATAACCTTTTTCTCCGGTATTGAACATTCCATAAATAACTCGCCCCAGTTTGAGATGATATTTCCTATAGAAGAAATGTCTTTCCCACTAATTTGCATTTTTTCTAACTCATCAAGATTTTCTTTTATGGAAACTTCAAGCTTTGCCATTACATTTTCTTTGTCTTTAATCATTTCTGACAGCTTATCTACGCTTAATGGTATTTCTCCTCTAAGTGCAGCAGGGATATTTAACTCCAAGGTTTCAATATCTTTTTTAGCAGTAGTTATCTGATTTCTGATATGTGTAATATTTTTCTTAAGCTTATCTCTTTCAACTTCCTGCATTGCCAATATATCATCGTATATATCAGCTTTTCTAAGGCTATCAAGATAAGAAGTTACAGCACCATAAACTATAGGCTCAATCTCTTCTGCACGATAATATGTTTTACCACTACAAGCCAATGTAGCATTAGCCTTGTTAGTACAACGATATCTGCCTACTATCTTTTTTCTCTTTTCTCCAGCCTTTGTCGTCCAGTAATCATACTTGCTCGCATTAGTTAACCTTCTGCCACAACAGCCACAATATATTAAACCCATAAGTGCCAATGTACCAGTTGATGTAGTCTCATATTTTCCATTACCTTCATCTCTAGCTTTTTTAATTTTCCCCTTTCTTCCTTCCCTAAGTTCCTGCACTTTGTCCCAAGTAGCCTCAGGTATTATTGCAAGCTCAGGTATCTTTTCATCTGAAAGAATCCAATTCTCCATCGGTGTTTTTTCATAATTACCACCGCATATACTTCTTTGTCTACGATTATATGCTATGTACCCTTTGTATATAGGATTTTGCAAGATTTGAGATATTGTACAAGCCTTCCAATTATCATTAATAGGTGTAACACCTTCCTCATTGAGAACCTTGGCTATCTTGTATGCACCATAACCATAATTAATAGCATAATCAAAAATTTGCTTAATAATCTCTGCTTGCTCTTTGTTTACTACAAGTTTCTTCAAGGCTCTGCCATGATTGCTTATAGCTCCCGAGTAAACTAAGTCATAGCCTAAAGGTGCTTTACCACCTACAAATTTACCAGACTTTGCCATTGTTTCCTGTGCAGACTTAACACGCATACCTGTTTTCCTGCTTTCTCCCTCTGCCTGCCAAAATCTGATATAGTTGAGAAGTTTGTCTATATGTTCTGTTGTTTTTAATTGACCTTCCTTAACAGACCACACTTCAATACCCAACTCATTTAATGCAGATACATAAGCAGGAGTCTCGTCCTCTTTTCTTCCTATTCGGTCTGACATATACACCAGTAGCACATCAAACTTCTTAGCCTTTGCATCTTCAAGAATTGATTGCAATACCTTTCTTTTCTCAATAGGAGTTTTGAAACCAGATACTGCTGGCTCAAGATACTCCTTATTGAAACTCCACTCCTCCATCTTGTCTATGAACAATTTGCACTCTGCTCTTTGAACTGGTATGTCATCCTCGTGTAACTGTTGCTTAGAAGATACTCTGTATAAACAATTTACTCTCTTCATTAGAACTCACTCCTTTCATCATTGGTAGGGGATTGTATCGCACTCGACTCCATTTGCATAGACCATAATTTATTTTGAATAAATTTTTTCTTAAGGCTTTCTCTTATTTCCTCTCCGATATTATTTTGCTCATCAGAGAATTCCAGATGAACAGAATAAACCTTGCCTGTGATACTCTCAAGTCGAAAATCCAAATTGCCAGCTCCTATGCTATTACCCTTGTTACTATCATTATGAATATCCGTATCCAAATATTCATTTTGTGCATTATTAGAAATTATGTAAACCTCCATAAAGCCACCTCCATTTTCTTAAGATGACTTTTATACTTTTAATGATGTTAGTCTTAGACCTATAGTGTTTTTAGGCACTGATGTATGCTTTTTTCATCAAACTCCTTGCCTCTTTTTCAAAACTTCTTTGCTCTTTTGAAACTCCTATGATGTAGGATGAATGAGTATGACTTTTTGAAAAATCTCCTTTATCATCGAATATTGGTAAAAATTCCTTTGATAGATACTGCATTTGACATTAAAAATATCCGTATTAATGAATTTCTCACTAGTATGAATTTTGTTTACAACTTCAAAATAAGCAGTGCATACTGATTATGGGTTATCATTGATATAATTGTTGTTATTGAATAAACCTGTTCTTATATCCACCCAGCATTTGTTCTCGGAAATGTTTATAATAGAAAATATTAGATGTATTGCTATATTGGTTATTTTAGAAGTTAATGGTTATGCTGCATCGGATTGTGATATATTTGCTATATAGATTTCTCAACTAGTTCAGAAAATGAAGACACTCGATTTTTACACCTTCATCAATACCCCATATTTTATTTTTCTCATTAAACACTGTTTTCACATTGATTTTTATAGAATTTCAGAAAAATATTCATATTAAAAATTTACTGTCTTTTATTAGTTGATATAAAAATTTTTACTCTTTGGATGTGGGCATAAAATGAGCCACAGGAAAATGAGCGATTGTTTCCTGTGGCTCTATGGCTAAAATTTAGAAAGTATTGTTTCTTCGTCTCCATATATGTTTACTTCTGCGTATACCTTATCATAATCAAGTTTCTTTGGTACACCATACATAGTTTTTGCCTGTGATGTTAAAAGGTCTTTTACATAAGACTCTCCTTTTTCATCTTTGAGTAAATTACCATCCTTGTCAACCATATATATTCTATAGCCTGCATGTGTCCCACTAGTTCCGTGACAATCGGAAGATGTAGCACTAATAGAGCCTCCACCTGTACCATTCGCTTTAACCTTGTTGCTTTCCGTAAATTCAATGGTATAATCTGCGGCATACGCTGTAAATGGCAACATACAGAATACGAGCAGTATGGCTACTGCGGAAAATAGTAGGTTATGTCTGTTCCTGAAAAATGATTGTATTCGTTTCATTTCACTCTTGCTCCTTCCTAAAAATAAAATTTAAAATTTTCAATTTTAACTTTAGGGAAGAGTATAAAAAATAGAAGACACTCACCTTGGAATGCCTTCTACATTTTTTAACCAAAATCAATTTTATCTATGCTATCAATAACC
>CAZESO010000179.1:0-4936 GCA_964515325.1 uncultured Roseburia sp.
TCAGTTGTTGCAGTTATTATTAACAGAAAATAATTTTCTTTTATCACTTTTTATCCTTTAAAAATAGAGAGGTCGTGATTACGGTAAATCGTAATTATGACCTCTCTGTTTTATTCTACTCAAAAAATATAATATTGATTTTTTACAGACATATTTGCAGATTTAACTATACTTTGTATATTAGTGATAAAAAATGATATTTAAGACTGCGTATGCATTATACATACGCAGTTTGATATTTAGAATAATAAATAATACTAATTAGATTTTTTGATAAATTCTTCACTTGAATTTGATTCTAATGCAAGTTCAAACCAATTATTCAGAACTTCATAACTGTTTTCAGCACTGATTTTTAAAGATATTTCTTCAGAAAAAATATCTTTATGTTTAAGAACCTGAATAATATGTTTCTTTGCTTCCTCAATTTCGCCTATTCTTTTACCTTTTCGTTCTCGGCTATTCAGTAATTCTTCAAACTTCATATAACCATCCTCCAAATCACGGCGTTTTTTCAGCTCTGTTATTCTCTCATGCAACATTATTATAGCTTCATCTGTAATTGACGAAACATATTCATCTGTAGAGTTCTCAAAATATGTAAGAAAATGGGATAATTCTGCTGATAAACCTGATGTATCAAAGCCTCTTGTATTAAAAATGATAATCTTTGACTCATCTCCAAGTAAATCTCCATTTTCTCTACAAACTCTTTCATATGTATATCTGCAAAGACCCTTACCAAACGGGTCAAATGTGCATATAAATATAACGTACCCAGCCTGCAAATCATTATAATCCTGTCCTGGTTTCATCGAGGCAACATCCATCTCACTTTGATAATATCTACATCGCTTCGCAATATTATGCTCATTCTCATTCTGTGCCTCAATGTTATAATTAACATTAAGTTCGTCAGTTGCATGTATATCCAACCTGACACATTTGGCTTCCGGATTAACCAGTAAAGTATGTTCTGACTTAACATTAACCTTAGACACCTTTCGTTCTAACAGTATCTCCAATACCATTTTGCAGGTTTCAGGATTCTCTAATGCCGCAGCAAACAAAAACGCATTGTTTAAATTTAATTTTTTAAAACTTTTTTCCATCTCACATATACCTCCCATACTTTATTTACAAAGTATAGAGAAATCTGCTTAACTTGATTGTATATGATTTCTGATGATATTTCAATAGTACTTTTTTCCTATTGACAAATTTATAATCATATGATAGTGCTTCATTCGGACTCCGCTTCGCTTCATCCTCATGTAGGCGTGCGCTTTCGGCTTTCCGCCGTGCTTCATTCGGACTCCGCTTCGCTTCACCCTCATGCGGGCGTGCGCCCTATAAATCTAAAAATAAAAAACTGGCTGAACGAGTACACAAGTGTCCTCTTCAACCAGTTTTCTATTTTTACCTTTGCACGGCTTACTTTATCACCTTATTCAAATATTTGTTAAATACTCTTGATGTTAAATATGCCATTGCCACAGCAATCACATATAAAGCAACATACCAATACCATCTGTAGTATTTTATAATATTTACAACTATTTCAATATCTCGCATATTTAGTATAAACGCTACAATCATTACCAAAACACAAGAAAGTAATGCATTTATAATCAAATCTGTTTTGATTATTCTATATCTTATTCTGTGATCCATTCCCAAGCAATCATATACAACAAAGTCCTTTTTCTTTAGCTTCATCATCATATGAATAATGAGAATTCCGACAAAGAATATAGCAATCATCGCAGCAAGGGAGATTCCTATTATCTGAAGCTTTTGCATTACAACAGTTTTGTCATATTCCTTTGCACCAACTCTAAATACACTGAAATTGTTAAATCCCTTGGATGTAAGTTCGCTTAAAACATCATCTGTGTATGAGTAATCTTCAATATAAACACACACCTGAGAAATGTTTCTTTCTGGGAACATTTCATTGAAAAATTCCTCACTTACTTCAACTATTTGGGATGTTGACTTGTTTTCAGCATTTAATAAATTAACAATCATAGGTTGCTTTTCAGTAACACCTTCTTCATTGGTGTATGAATACCAAAATGCAGCCCTATTGAAAATGTAGTACTGTAATACTGAATCATCAATATCCAACGAATATGTTCTTGCATAAAAGCTAGGCGACATAATTACATCATAGCCTGTTAATTCTTCGTTAATTATAAATACAGCCTGATATTGTCTAAATATCAATAAGCTATTATCAAAAACATCTGCTTCATATATCAAATCATCGAGATATCCATCTAAGGTAGATATCATATCTTCGTCAAGCTCATCATATAACTCTTTAGGATAAACGCCTGAACCTAAATATTGTGGCAATTTTGTATATGCTATTGTTTGCATCTGTGAATTGACATCAATAAAATTCACTGAAAGGTCTTTACAGAATTTTTCCGAGAAGAAACATTGATTTTCCTCTAAATCAGTAACTCCTACAACCTTCATATCTACACCGATTATAGAATCTCCCTTCCATCTCTGTGAACATTCAAAATAGAACGTAACAGTTTCTCCCAGTAAATTAGCATCATCTTTTGTCACTACAACTTCATATCTGCCTTCAGCGTTTTTACCCTCGATGATATCCTCGTCAGAAAGACATGTAACCGACTTCATATATTTATCATCTTTAAGCAATTTAATTTCATTTTTATCAGGTGTATCCGTTTCGCTAAGCTGTCTGTTGAATACAATTCTGTAATCATCATCTTCCTCATAATAATAATTAATATCACCTACATAATCATATTTATCAACATACTTTACCTTATCAATGCTAAGTATATTCTCAATATCGTCTTCGGTCATAACTTTACCATCAGCACGAACAACTACAATACGTGTTTTATCGCTATTAGGAAGAGTTTCATTTTCATATAATTTAGATGTTGCATCATCAGAGTTTGCTATTACTGTTCCCATAAATACAAAGATTGCAAACATTAATGCAGCATAAACACTAAACATCAACAAATTTCTCTTTGGCTGTGCACTTTTATTTATGCCAACAAATCTGTTAATAGTTTCTCTATTCTTCTTTTCTTTAGTTTTCTTATCCAAGCCTTCATTTGGATCAACTTTTGTTACAACATCTTCTATATCATTCTTTGCTTTAAGTACTTCATCTTCTGCAAGCTCATTATTATAAAGTCTTATCTTTCTTGTAGCAAGATCTTTCACCTGTTCATAGTTATGAGTAACCATTATTACCAGATGATCTTCAGCTAATTCTTTAAAAATTGCAGCAATCTGACGACCATTCTCTTCGTCCAGATTTCCTGTAGGTTCATCAGCCACAATAACATCTGTTTCTTTTGCCAATGCTCTGGCTATTGAAAGTCTTTGCTTCTGCCCACTTGAAAGATTTGATGCACGATTTTTTATCTGTGCAGTAAGTCCAACTTTTTCAATATATTTTTTAGCTTTTTCTGTTGCATCTTCTTTTGGCACCCCTGCAATAAGAAGTGCAGTTTCAACATTTTGAAGAACAGTATAGCTGTCAATAAGATTGTAATCCTGATATACAACACTTATATAATTTCTTCTATATGCTTCCCATTCTTCTTTACCATAATATGAAGTTTCTTTACCGCAGAAATACAACTCTCCTTCTTCATAAGGAAGCATACCACTAATAATATTCAAAAGTGTTGATTTACCACTACCACTTTCACCTGCGATAACTACAAACTCACCTTTTTCAAACTCCATACTAACTTTCTTCAAGCCGGTGGTTATGTTGTTTTCACTATCCTTATAAAACTTAGATACATTCTTTAATCTAATCATAGTTCCTCCAATCTGCCGCCTAAATATCATACTTTGCAGCTAAAGCAGCTGGTGGAAGTTTCAATAATTTCATAACCGGTAAAATTCCTATAATTACATTTGCAAGATATATAAATACAATAGTTCCTACAAACGCATACCATGGGAAAATTATTGTTAATCCAAGAGATGGTATATTTCCCAAAAACTTGGTAACTACAGTCGTCAATATTACAGCCACCAAAGATGTATATGTTGTAATTATCAAACTTTCAAGAGCAAAAAGCCCAATAATACTCTTCTTTGAAATACCAAGAAGTCTATATACACCTAAATCTGTAATTTTTGACACAGCATTCGACTTCATCATAAAGTATAAAATTACCATTGATACAACAAATATTGATACTGTAACAATAATTCTTCCATTAAATTTTTCCTGCATCTCTTCTTTGTATTCAGATAAAGCGTCTGTATGAGAATCTGTTACAACAATATTAACAGATTCTTTAAATTCCTCAGGAAGCTTCTCCAAAACATTTTCAGCAAGGAATTTTAATGCTTCTTCTTTGTTATCACAATACAAATCAAAGCTTTCTATATCCTTTGCAACTTCAATATTTATCATTTCATACGCTGATTCAGAAACAACTATATTAAGTCCATATTCATCACTAAATGTCCCAACAGGCTTATATGTCACACCATATGCTGTTTCAAATGTAAATTCGATGGATTTATAATCTTCTCGAAGAGCAAGGAATTCTTCATATGACATACCATATTCATCTTTAACGTTTTCTTCAATACTAACTATAAACGCTGCTCTGTCCTCTTCTGTAGGATCTTCTTTTCTATATTTCCTATCACTCATACGCAATTCAGATTCAAGGTTATAGTATCTCGGATAATTATCTTTCAAATATTTATCAGCTTTTTCTTTATATAAACTCTCTGGTAATAACACTTCATTTTCTGCTAACACAATGTCAGAATATGCACCATCGCTTAATTCATTAAGGGAATCCAAACCATTTACCTGTTCTACAGTGCGAGCCATTGATAATAGCATAAATTTATCTATATACATAGAATTTTCACCACTATCGCATATACCTACCACTTT
>CAZESO010000180.1:0-4916 GCA_964515325.1 uncultured Roseburia sp.
TCTTAAAGAGTGGAATTTAACCTTACAAAGTGGAATTTACTTTTTCAATTCACCTATTTTGAATAAAATTTTTATTAAAGAGCAAAATATAAAAAAATTCTAAATTTTTGTAGTGGAAAGAGCAGGTATTTTATAGATGAAAAATAGTATTCAGGACAATATAAATAATAATATGGATATAAGAACTGATTTGGCGGTTGAAAATAAAGAAAGCTTTCAAGGGACGGATACTGAAGTTTCCGGTGTTGTTTTGAATGAAAATAATATAGGTCATGATATAAAAATAACCAGAGTTGACATTACTAATGAAATTGGAGCAGCTGCAATGAACAAGCCTGTTGGAACATATATTACAATAGAGTCAGATAATCTTTTAATGAATGAAATTGATTTTCTTAGAAAAATGAAACGTGTATTGGCAAAAGAGATTAAACAGATGTTACCAAAAACTAAAAATATTAATGTTTTAGTTGTAGGCTTGGGAAACAGGGATGTAACATATGATGCGCTAGGACCGATTGCCATATCATATGTGGATATAACTAAACACATTAATGAATATTTTGGCAAAGAAGATGACGAGAATAGTGTAAGTGCCCTTGTTCCAGGAGTTATGTCGCAATCAGGCATGGAGGCAGCAAGCATTATAAAAGGAGTAGTGGAACAAACTAAACCTGATGTATTGATTGTAATAGATGCATTGGCAGCAAGAAGTATTGATAGACTTAATACAACAATTCAATTGACAAATACAGGAATTAATCCCGGCTCTGGAGTTGGCAATCATAGAAATGCAATAGATAAAAATTCAATGGGAGTAACCGTATTAGCGATAGGTGTGCCGACAATTATAGATGCATCAAATTTGGCAGATGGTAATAAAGAACTGGTACTTACTTTAAAAGATATAGATGATAACATTGTAACCTTGGGAAAATTAATTGCCAAAAGTATAAATTTAGCAATGATATCATAATATAGTCTAGGACAAAAAAATATGGAGGTAATTAATAAAATGAGATATAAGGAAAAACATAAAAAAACAATGATTGTATTAATTGCCTCTGTTGTAATTGTTTATTCAATTACAGCGTTTGATGTGTTAAATAAAGTTAAAAAATTAGTGCAGTATTCGATTTATTGTTTTACAAATGAAATAGTTGAAAATTATTTTGAAAGATATACATTGAACGAACATAAAGAAAAAGAAAATATTGATGAAATATTGTTAGAAGAAATAAATAGTCAAATGTATGGAATGAATTATCTTTATAAAGAAGGTCAGAAGCAGGCATTAGTAACGGATAATACAAAATATCTGTTAGATTGCATTGAATATGATAAAGATATGACTGAAAGTCAAATAGAAGAGGTTGATGAGGAAAAAGATGATAATAATGATAAAAAAGAAGAGGCAGTAGAAGTATTTGCTTTATCTAAGCCGGAAGATGGAATTACATATTCTATGGAACAATTAAATGATTTTAGTTTTCTTATGAGCAATTTATATATAGTGCCGGCAAGAGCGCAGGTTTTGGAAAGTGATTTGGTAGCGGAAGAGATGCTGGCAAAAGATATGACAATAAAAGGAAGTAATGAAAATCCACAGATTCTTATATATCATACCCATTCTCAAGAGACATTTGCTGATTCGGTGGAAGGTGAAGAAATGACTATTATACAGGTAGGAGATTATCTTACAGAGTTATTGACTGATTATGGATTTAATGTAATACATTGTACTGAAAGCTTTGATGTGGATGAAAACGGAAATCTTGACCGTTCAAATGCATATGTAAATGCGCTTCCGGCAGTGCAACAGATTTTAGCTGATAATCCAACAATAGAAGTAGTTCTTGATATACATAGAGATGGTTTGCCAGATAATGTAGAAAAATTAGTTACCAATATTAATGGAAAAGAGACAGCTAAAATTATGTTCTTTAATGGACTTAGCAGAAGTTCAGCTGCTGGAGAAATTGATTATCTCTACAATCAATATCGTAGCGATAATATAGCCTTAAGCTTCCAGGCGAAACTTAAGGCTATGGAATATTATCCTGATTTTACAAGAAAAAACTATCTTGATGCTTATCAGTATAATTTACATGTCAAAGATAAGGCTATGCTTATCGAAGTAGGAGCGCAGAATAACACATTTGCTGAAGCAAAAAATGCTATGGAGCCTCTGGCTGATATATTGTATATGGTGTTCACAGGAAAAGATTAATTCTTTCCTGTAGAACCAAAACCACCAGTGCCACGAACGGTATCATTAAGTTCATCAACTTCATTGAATGCAGCCACAATATATGGTGTGATTACAAGCTGAGCAACACGTTCTCCTGCACCAACGGTTTTGGTTTCGTTTGTGTGGTTGTGAAGAGCTACCATGATTTCTCCTCTATAGTCGGCATCAATTACTCCAACCTTGTTAGCAGGAGCAAGGCCGCTCTTGCAGGCAAGACCACTTCTGGCATAGATAAGTCCTGCGTATCCTACAGGTATTTCAAGTGCAATGCCTGTTTTAATAAATGCAGTTTCATGTGGAGCAATTGTGACTTCTTCATCCATACATGCATATAAATCACAACCGGCAGCAAATTCAGTACCATATGTTGGAATGATAGCCTTTTCGTTTAATTTCTTAATATTAACATTAAATGTATTCATATTATCCTCCGTAAATGTTATTTGTAATTAGTGTATTTCTTTATGCAAAACTACTTTATTTTCGTTCAGTGATTCCTGAACCATTATTATTCGCTGATTAGATGAACCTCGGAAGCGAATTGACAAATCCTTTAGTGCTTCCACATATTTTCCATCAACAATAACATCAATATATGACATAAGTTCTTTGGTTTCTTCGTATTCATCAAACATTCTGCCTACAATGTCTTTGTCGAATTCAAAGCCTGTGTAGCACCAAATGTTTTTTTCAGGATATTCAGCCTTAACTCTTCTAAGTAGTGGCAAAAGACCTTTTTGATTTTCTGGTTCTAAGGGCTCGCCACCTAAAAGTGAAAGACCAGCTATATGTGGATTTTTTAAATAATCAATAATATATTCAATTTCTTTTTCTGTAAAAGGTTCGCCATAGTCAAAATCCCATGCTTCTGCATTGAAACAGCCGGGACAGTAGTGACGGCAGCCACTTACAAAAAGGGATATACGGACACCTGGACCATTGGCCACATCCATTATTTTAATAGAAGCAAAGTTCATAATTGTAGTCCTTTCTCTATAAAAAAGTGTACATGAATACAAGTATTCTGTACACTTTTTTGAAATATGCTTGGCTCTGAACTAACAATGTAATACTCTTGAGTTAATCTCTTTAGTTTTACCTACATTCCAGAAGTTTTCACCTAAGTAACCACATGTACGACGAGTTACATTCATCTTAGCATGGTCTTTGTTGTGACATTGTGGACATTCCCATTCAAGCTTATCGTTGATTTCGATTTCACCATCAAAGCCACAAACATGACAGTAGTCTGATTTAGTATTAAATTCAGCGTACTGAATATTTTCATATATAAATTTAACCATCTCTTCAAGAGCTTCAAGATTATGACGCATATTTGGTATTTCAACATATGAAATAGCACCACCGGAAGAAATCTCCTGGAACTGGCTCTCAAATGTAAATTTAGAAAATGCATCAATCTGTTCACGGACATCTACATGGTAAGAGTTTGTATAGTATCCCTTATCTGTAACATCTTCAATTACACCAAAGCGTTCTTTGTCAATTCGTGCAAATCTGTAGCAGAGACTTTCGGCAGGAGTTCCGTATAAACCGAAAGCAATGCCTGTGTTTTTCTTCCATGTATCTGTAGCTTCACGAAGTCTGTTCATAACTTTAAGGGCAAATTCTTTACCTTCTTCAGTAGTGTGACTAACACCCTTCATAAGCTTAGTTACTTCGTAAAGTCCGATGTAACCAAGAGAGATTGTTGAATAACCATTGTGAAGTAATTTATCAATAGTCTCACCTTTTTCGAGTCTTGCGATTGCACCATGCTGCCAATGAATAGGACTTACATCTGATAAAGTACCTTCTAATGCATGATGTCTACACATAAGTGCTTCAAAGCAAAGTGAAAGTCTTTCTTCAAGCAATGGCCAGAAAACTTCTTCATCGCCTTTGGCAATAATACCAATTTGTGGAAGATTAAGACTTACAACACCCTGATTAAAACGACCTTCCCACTTATATTTACGATTTTCATCCTGCCATGGGCTTAAGAAGCTTCTACATCCCATACATGAGAAAACATTACCTTCGTAATGCTGGCGCATCTTCTTGGCTGAGATATAATCAGGGTAAAGACGCTTTGCTGAACATTTAACGGCAAGCTTTGTAATGTAATCATACTTTCCACCCTTTAAGCAGTTGTTCTCATCTAAAACATAAATAAGCTTAGGGAAAGCAGGAGTAACATATACACCTTTTTCGTTCTTGATACCTTCAAGTCTTTGTCTTAAAATTTCCTCAACAATAGTAGCAACTTCTTCTTCATATTCAAAGCCTTCTTCAATATGCATGAATACAGTAACGAATGGAGACTGACCATTTGTAGTCATCAATGTGTTTATCTGATACTGCATTGTTTGAACACCTGAACGAAGTTCGTCATTGACTCTGTCCTGAATAAGTTCTTCTATAATCTCAGGAGACATTGTATTACCATACTTCTCTGTATATTGTTCCCTATATTTTTCAGCACTTTTTCTTAAATATTTACCTAAGTGTCTGATGTCAACAGACTGTCCGCCATACTGGCTGCTGGCAACAGCTGAAATTATCTGTGTCATAACTGTACATGCTACCTGGAAGCTCTTTGGACTTTCGATAAGCTTTCCATTCATAACAGTACCATTTTCAAGCATATCACCAATGTCAATAA
>CAZESO010000181.1:0-4891 GCA_964515325.1 uncultured Roseburia sp.
ATAACATATGATGAGTTTAAGGATGCTGTTGAAACAAAGCCTGGATTTATAAAGGCTATGTGGTGTGGCGATGTAGAATGTGAAAAGAAGATTAAAGAAGATACAACTGCAACTTCAAGATGTATGCCATTTGAACAGGAAACATTATCTGACAAATGTGTATGCTGTGGTAGAGAAGCTAAGACTATGGTATATTGGGGTAAAGCTTATTAATTATTATGGAATATAGAATTGATACACCGAAAAATGTTAATTTTATAATTAAACTGCTTGAACGCGAGGGCTTTGAAGCCTTTGCGGTGGGTGGTTGCGTGCGTGACGCGCTTATGGAAAGAGAGCCGCAGGATTGGGATATTACCACTTCTGCGGCCCCTTTGGATGTAAAGAAGATTTTTCATAGAACCATTGATACAGGACTTCAGCATGGAACGGTTACAGTTATGCTTGAAAAAGAGGGGTATGAGGTTACAACATATCGTATTGATGGTAGCTATTCTGATGGAAGGCATCCGGATCAGGTGCTTTTTACAAAGAATCTGGTGGAGGATTTAAAGCGTCGAGATTTCACCATCAATGCTATGGCGTATAATGACAGAGTTGGTATTGTTGATGAATTTGATGGTATAGGTGATTTGAATCGTAAGGTTATAAAGTGCGTCGGAAATCCTGTGGAGAGATTTACAGAGGACGCACTTCGTATGCTTAGAGCGGTTAGATTTGCTGCAAAGCTTGGATTTACTATCGAGGAAAATACAGCCGAGGCAATTAGAAATATGGCTCCCAATATTAAGAAGGTTAGCAAGGAACGTATACAGAATGAGCTTAACAAGCTTGTGACATCGGACAATCCACATATTTTAATTAATATAAATGATTTGGGAATGGATAAGTATATATTAGATGATTCAGTACTTGTACAAGATGAAGAAAGTTCACTAACGAAATGGGAAATTGCAAAAAAGTATGAGAATATTGTTAAGGTTATGAAAGCTACAACAAATGATCATTATCTGCGATGGGCAGCCTTTATGATGTATGAAGGGATTGAATGTAAAAAAGTTCTTAAAGGGCTAAAGTTTGATAATAAAACTATAAATATATGTTCAAAATTGGTGGAAAATGTAGGATATTTTGAGAATTTTAATAGTGTTGATGAAAAGAAATATCATATAAAAAAGTTGCTTGTTGATATAGGTACGGAAATTTTTGAAGAATATTACATACCATTTATCAAGGCAGCAGTAGCAGCAGATATATTGGATTCTCTGGATGTAGAAGGAATAGATAATGAAGTGTTGACTGAGATTGAAAGCCTGTACAAAGAGATTATTGTTAATGGTGATTGTTTTGCAAAAGAAAAGTTGGCATTAAAAGGAACGGATCTTTTAGAACTTGGTGTGGAATCAGGTAAGATTATGGGAGAAGTAATTAATCAGATGTTTGAAGCGGTGCTTAGAAATCCGGAGATGAATGATAGGACTAAGTTGAAAAGACTAATAGGAAAATAGAGAATTGCAATAAATTAATCATAATACGTTAATATTTTACATAATATGAGAATGGAAAGTGGATAGCTTTCCATTTTTTATTATAAAGACGCTTTTTGGTTTGGGAGGAGAGTATTATGATTGATAAATGCACAGAGATGGCTGTCCAATATGATATAACAATAAATAAAGCCATTCGAGGTCGAGGCGCTGTGATTTTTGATACTAAGGAAGGCTTGAAAAAAATGTATGAATATACAGGAACGCCGGGGAGAATTAAGTATGAATATGAATTGTTAAATTATATAAAGTCAAAAGGTTTTGATAATGTTGATAATGTTATTCCGACACGTGATGGTGAGTTGGTGGCTAAGGATGAGTTTGGGAATATGTATGTGTTAAAGGAATGGTTTGCTGGTAAAGACTGTAATTCTCGAAATGACGCAGATATTTTAAAAGGAGCGGAAGCGTTAGCTATGCTACATAATATTACAGAGTCTATAAAGGAAATTAGAGAATTGGCAATTGGTATTGAAAATCCGGTGGATGAGTGTAAGAGACATAATGCGGAACTTAAAAGAGTAAGAAATTACATGAGAGCAAAGAAACATAAGGTGGAGTTTGAGTATGATATATTACGGCATTTTGATGAGTATTATTCATATGCAACAGAAGCAGCACTGATGCTGGAAAAAACGAAAATAAAAGAACTTTTAACACAAGTCGAGGAAAGAAACACTATATGTCATGGCAATTTTAATTATCATAATATTATGTTTGTAGGAGAAAAAACAGCTATTACCGGATTTGAGAGAAGCGGAAGAGGAATACTTGTTAAGGATTTGTATTTTTATTTGAGAAAGGTAATGGAAAAACATGATTGGAACTTAAAGCTGGGATATAATATATTGGATAAATATAATAAAATTCGTTCAATAAACAAGGAAGAAAACGAGATTTTGAAGATTATGCTTATGTATCCGGAAAAGTTTTGGAAGGTGGTTAATCATTATTACAATAGCAATAAATCGTGGATTCCGGATAAAAATATTGAAAAGCTTAAGGCGGTGTATGATGGGCAAATAAAAAAGGAAGAATTTATCACAAAAATGTGGACAGATTAGTATTTCATTTTTTGTAAAATTGTATTATAATGGCAGTAGCGTTAAGTTGGAAATTGATTGTGTAAGAGGAGAAAAGTACTCATGAGGAATAGATGTAAGTTTCCGGTGCTTTTGTTGATTTGCATGGCAATGTTGATGGTGACAGGATGCAATCAGAATAAGAATAAGGTAAGTAAGGGAACAACAGAAGAAGAGACAACCGCTGAGAAGATTTCTTACAATGCAAGTGATGTTGCTGTAGTTGTAAAGATTGATAGAGATGAAAACAGAATATCATTGAAGAGTAGTGATACCGGTTCTGTATATAGTGTCAACTACAATGGAGGAACAAAGCTTAAGAGTAAGTATGGCAATAATATACTGATTGATAATGTGCATCCGGGTATGGTGGTTGAGGCTCATTATATAGAGGGTACAAGAAAACTTGTAGAACTTTTGATTTCTGATGAAGCGTGGGAAAATACCATGGCAGTGCGTTGGGATGTGGATTATGATAAGAAGATTATAACTATTGGCTCATCTTCGTATGCATATGATGATAATATTTTTATTTATTCTGACGGAAGTGAAATTGATATTAGGGAAGTTAGCGGTATTGATGAACTGACAGTTAGAGGTCTTGGAACGAAGGTTTTGTCTGTTGTTGTAACCAAGGGACACGGATACATAAGGCTTAAAGATGAAACTAATTATGTAGGCGGCATGGTTGAAGTAGGAGATGACATTATTACAGAAGTTGCAGCAGGTATGATTATTGCAGCGCCTGAAGGTGAACATACTGTGGCTGTCAGTAAAAATGGTCTTGGTGGCGAGATAACTGTAGAGGTTAAAAGAGGTCTTGAAACAATAGTAAGTTTTGCAGAGTTTGAACAACCTGTTGAAAGAGTTGGGAGTGTAAATTTTATAGTTACTCCTGATGATGCTGAGGCATTATTATATGTGGATGGTGTTTTGACAGAATATAAGGATTTGGCAAGAATATCATATGGAGACCATAAAATTGAGTTTAAGTCAAATAATTATGATACATATACCAAGGAGATTACAATTGTATCTGCTTACACTACCATTAATGTAAATATGGCAGGGGAAGAAGAAACTGAAGATAGTGAAGAGGAGACATCGGAGGATGAGACCACAAGCTCTTCCAGTGAAGATGAAACCAAAGATAATGATGAAGAAGCTACAACAGAAACACTTGATACAGGTGATGAGGTTATTAGAGTTAATGCTCCTGAAGGTGCGTTAGTGTATTTTGATGGAGTATATAAGGGTGTTGCCCCTGTGTCTTTTGCAAAGCAGGCAGGTGAACATATAATTATTCTTCGAAAGGATGGTTATGAGACTAAGATGTATACCATAGATGTTGTGTCTGATGGTGAAGATATGGAGATATCGCTTCCGGATATGTTGGCACAGAGTGTCGATTAAATATACAATTATAATGAAGAAAGGAAATAAATGTTATGAGTTACAAAGATTTATATGAAGAATGGTTGAACAATCCATATTTTGATGAGGCTACAAAGGAAGAGCTTAAGAGCCTTGCAGGAAATGAGAAGGAGATTGAAGACAGATTTTATACTGAACTTGAATTTGGTACAGCTGGTCTTAGAGGAGTTATTGGTGCCGGTGTAAATAGAATGAATGTTTATACAGTAAGAAAGGCTACACAGGGTCTTGCAAACTATATTTTAAAGGTTGGCGGACAGGATAAGGGTGTTGCTATCGCATTTGATTCAAGAAGAATGTCTACAGAGTTTGCAGATGTTGCAGCTTTATGTTTGGCAGCAAATGGTATTAAGGCTTATGTATTTGATGCATTAAGACCAACACCGGAATTATCATTTGCAGTTAGAAATCTTAAGTGTATTGCAGGTATTAACATTACAGCTAGTCACAACCCACCTGAATATAATGGTTACAAGGTTTATTGGGAAGATGGTGCACAGATTACACCACCTCATGATAGTGGAATTATGGCTGAAGTTAAGGCTGTTACAGATTTTGCTACAGTTAAAACTATGGATAAAGAGGCTGCAAAGGCAGCAGGTCTTTACAACGTTATCGGTCAGGAAATTGATGACAGATATATCGCAGAGCTTATTGAACAGGTTAAGAGACCGGAAGCTATTGCAGCCATGGCTAAAGAGTTAAAGATTGTATATTCTCCACTTCATGGTACAGGTAATATTCCTGCAAGAAGAATTTTAAGAGAATTAGGATTTGAAAATGTATATGTAGTTCCTGAACAGGAGCTTCCTGATGGTGAATTCCCAA
>CAZESO010000182.1:0-4887 GCA_964515325.1 uncultured Roseburia sp.
CCTTCCAAGGTGATATCAGCACTCCCGATACAATATCAAATCTGGATATTTTTCTTAAAGAAAACAATATTACTATAGATGTATTAGTTAACAACGCCGGTATCTCACATATCGGGCTTTTACAGGATATGTCTTACGAAGAATGGCGAACTGTTATTGACACCAATTTGACCTCTATGTTTTTGATGTCCAAAATGGTAATTCCCAATATGGTTTCAAATCAAAATGGGCGAATAATAAATATTTCCTCTATGTGGGGTAATGTCGGCGCATCCTGCGAGGTTGCCTATTCAGCTTCCAAAGGTGGCGTAAACAGCTTTACAAAAGCTCTTGCCAAAGAACTTGCTCCAAGCAATATAGTTGTAAATGCTATTGCTTTTGGGGTAATAGACACTGAAATGAATGGATTCTTATCTACCGAGGACAAAGACGCTCTAACAGAAGAAATTCCAATAGGAAGATTTGGCACTTGTGAAGAAGCCGCCAAAATGATTTATAATACAGCAAATGCCCCATCTTATATGACAGGGCAGATTATAACAATGGATGGCGGGATGATATAATAATATCCCGCCATCCATTAATATTTATTCTAGTTTTTTTGCGTAAGTGTTACTCCTATCCACCTTACCATTCCCATTTACCGGTAATTCCTCAACTAATTTTATCTTTACCGGCTGAACATATTTAGGCAATCGCGATTTCAATTCTATTTGTATCTGTTTGATATCACATTCACCATTACTTATAATAAGCACACACAAGCTGTCTTCGACCTGTTCGCATAAGGCTTCTTTTACGCACTCTAACTTTTCAATTTCACGCTCCACAGCTTCAAGACTTACTCTATAACCTCTAATTTTTCTTATATTATCACATCTTCCTGTAATAAATAGTCTTTCATTTTCATACACTTCCACCATATCGCCAGTTTTATATTCAACATTATGAGATAAACTACATATTATAAGTTCATCATTTTCAATCTTGTATTCATAATCCAGAAACCCATCCTTCAATGGCGCATATTCTGTTTCCAGACATTTATCAATCACACAATATAATGAATTTCCTGCCAGCTCACTGCTGCCATATAAATTAACAAAGCTTGTGCCAGTCAACTCTTCAATCCAATAATTCAAATATTCTGACTTCATAGCTTCGCCCACAAACATTACATATCTAAGGGACTTAATTTCACACTCAAATAAACCTTTCAGCTTAGCTATATTTTTTATAAAAAATGGTGTTGTTATAAACACTGTTATTTCATTGTCTTTCAAATATTTTGCAAATACTACAGGAAAGTTCATATTTTTTCTTGTTCCAATGTGAAGCGTTGCGCCCAATACCACCATACTGTAAATGTCTTTTGTTGAAGCATCAAATGTAAATTCCAATTGATTTAAAAATACATCTTCATTACTTAATTGAAACTTATCTGCAAAATCAACTATGAATTCCAACAAACTTTCAATTGTCTTTACAATTTTCTTTGGCTCACCGGTTGTTCCTGATGTACAGATTTCAAAAGTTGGCATTTTAGCATCACAATGCAGATTCGACACACAAAACTTACCATCTTCATTTGACACAAACTCTTCACTCAAAAGAATATATTCTTCCATCGAATCATCAAATGCTTCCACTACTCTATAGCATCCGCCCAATGCCACCACCGACAACATCAATACTATAGTTCCAATACTTCTCTTATTCTCTATGGCAAAATTCTTGCCACTTTCACTGTATAATCCGCCTATCTTTGCAGCAGTGGCACTGACTTTTTTATACAGTTCATCAAATGAAATATGCTTATCTTCACAGACTACTGCATATTTAGCCCCATAATTTTCACTATTAAATTTCAAATAATCAATTACAGTTTTTCCCATATCTACTCTTGCACATAGTAATACTCAATACTTACTACTTTATCATCCCTTGTGTTTATTTGAACATTTACATTTCCACCATAATATACAAGTCCGTTTTCTGTCGTTTTATCAGCCGGTCCCATATTCTTCGCAACATCAGAAAGTACCATACCTACACAAACACCATTAACAGCTTCTACATTTTCTTTCTCTATAAATATGTCTGTCACTAACTCTTTGCCATCAATTTCACTTGTCATTATTTCAAAATTATCATAATAATAATATCTGTCCGTTCCCTGATATGCACAGCTTTCAGCTACAAATGTAGAATTGTAATCTCCAAGCTTACCCTGCACATCCTTCCATTTGGCACCTATATCAATATTATATCCATTATAAAAAAACGAAAATCCAATTTCACTTTCCTCATTAACACTACTTACAGATTCATAACCGCCCTCTTCCTCACAGCTACAAAGCATATAACAGCTTGCAATAGCTAGAGTTCCAAGCAATATTACACTCTTTAACTTTCTCATTTTTCCAGTTCCTCTAATAATATTTCTCCAAAATATTTTGTATTTTTCTTCGCTCCAGCCACATTTAAATGTAATCCTCCATCAAATGTATCTGTGGCAAAATCGATTTCCATATCATTTACACAGTTAAGTAAATTAACATATGTAAGCTTATATTCATCTGCATATTCCACTATTTGATTATCCCATTCATCATACCAATGTGGATACTGACTTGGTGACTTCACTAATATTAATTTAATATCATTCTCATTGCAGGCTTGTCTTATTTTATCCAAATATTCAAATGCCTTATCAGAAAATTGGTAATTATTTAAAGGCTTAACTGAAGGTAATTGGGTAAGGGGAACAATTTCTGTTCTGGCAATATAGCCTCTATCCGAAACCTCCGGCTTAGAAAAATAATATTTAAAATCAGTACCTTCAAGTTCACTCCATCTGGAATGATATCTTAAAATTGGAAACACATATGATATAAAACTTTCTTCTTCAAGCATTGATTCCTGTATACATTCATATTTATACTGCGACCATTTCATTCCGTCAATAGTCATTCTATTATAAGCTTCACTGCTTGCTTCTTCCTTCATCATCGAAGAAACGCTTACCACCACTACCTTTGGAGTTTCATAGCGTAATGTGTCCATCAGCAAATAATATGACTGCCATATTGTTTGATTGGCACTTCCTCGTACATATGCATTTATACCATATTCATCAGCTAAAACTTTCGGTGAGAAATTATAATACATTTCACTGTCACCAAAAAAAATCACATCATTATCTTTTTCAGCATTATAATATTCTTCAATAAGTGAGCCCTCTGACATCTTACCCACATATTTAGGCACGAGCAATCGTTGAACTGCTGCCAGAAATATTATCAACACCAAAAAGACGCTGACAATCTTAAAATCAGTTTTAATACCTGATGTAGATGAAATCTTTTCCTTCATAACCTATACCATACATTCCAAAAATAATTATCGCCGCTATCATCACAGCAATCAAACCATATGAGAATACAACACCTCTTTGTAATATCGCCTTCTCATAATCCATTTTTCTGCGTATCAACGCAACCACAAACATAATCGATATCCCTATAAATATCACTACGTAGTCCGCACTTCCTATGGCATTAACAAGAATGCCACTATTCATTAATTCTACCACCGAAAATTCTGTAATCATTACATATAACGATTTAAAATACCCTGATACTGTATTATAATCAAGCATTCTAAGAATTCCCATTAAAATAAATGTTCGTACAATTTTAAAGCATTCATATATCTTAGACTTTGTCCACTGATATTTACCATTAAACTTCTTATATAAAGGCTCTAATTCATAAGACACAAGAATTACTACGGCATTTAACATGCCCCACACAATAAAATTAGCATCCTTACCATGCCACAAGCCTGTTATGAACCATACCACCACTGTTGAAATATATATCGGTATCTTCTTTGCAAGCTTATTGCCAAATTTATTTCTAATCTTTTTGCTAATCTTAACAACAGGTTTTGAAAATGATATCGGGTAAAAAACATAATCTCTAAGCCACGCTCCAAGACTCATATGCCATCTTCTCCAATAATCACTTATGGATACAGCAAAAAACGGACTATTAAAGTTTTCAGGTAATTTCAATCCGAATAAACATCCTGTTCCTACAGCTATATCTATTCCTCCCGAAAAATCTGAATATAAATAAAAACCATAAACAAGCAGATTCAATGCTATTGCGGCTCCATTATCATTAACAATACTTAATTCATCAAATACTATTGACAATCTCTCTGCAATAATAAGCTTTTTAAAAAATCCATATACTATCCTTGTAATACCATATGATAATTTTGACAAATCAAATGTTGATACTTCAAACATTTCTTTTTCAATATCATCATAACGGCAAATAGGTCCCTGAACCATAAGAGGAAAGAAACTCATAAATGCAGCCAGCTTAACCGGATTCTTTTGAGCTTTATATTTTCCTCTATAAACATCAATTACATAACCTATGGCAGTAAGGGTATAAAAGGATATAGCCATTGGTGCAGTAACATCTGCAAATAGCCTATACTTAAATCCCAACAAAAGCCCCACTTGTAATACCACATATATAAAGCATAACACTTTCCTATATTTAGTTATCTTTTCCAATATAATTGCTGTAATATATACAAGCATAATGCTACCTAATATAATTACCAGTCCGCAAATTCCTGCCTGCACATAAAATACTATATTCGTACAAAAAATTGCCAACCATCTATATTTCTTAGGCAACAGATGGTAAACTATCACACTTGTAATTAAAAGCAATATATATTCCAACGATATAAATGACATTAATTATTCCTTTGTTTTTCAACTAATTTTTCTATTGCTTCAACTGTATTAAAATTGTCCGGTATAATTTCCCACATAGGTATGTTTATTCCAAACTCATCATT
>CAZESO010000183.1:0-4877 GCA_964515325.1 uncultured Roseburia sp.
AACTTGTTAAGACATTAACAGATAAGTACCCACTTTACAAATAATTAGAAAAGAGGAAGATTATGTCAGGTTCAGTATACGGAAATATTTTTAAAGTATCTACCTGGGGTGAATCTCATGGAAAGGCCATCGGCGTAACAGTCGATGGCTGTCCTGCTGGATTAGAGCTCTGTGAGGAAGATATTCAGAAATATTTAGACAGAAGAAAACCAGGACAATCGAAATATACAACTACCAGAAATGAAGGCGATAAAGTTGAAATTCTTTCAGGTATTTTTGAAGGAAAGACAACAGGTACAGCTATATCCATGATAGTGTACAATCAGTCACAGAGATCATCTGATTATAGTGAAATTGCCGGATACTATAGACCTGGTCATGCAGATTATACATTTGATATGAAGTATGGTTTTAGGGATTATAGAGGTGGTGGACGTTCTTCAGGAAGAGAAACTATTGGTCGTGTGGCAGCAGGTGCTATTGCGGCAAAGTTGCTTGAAGAACTTGGTGTAAGTGTTTATGCTTATACAAAGTCAATTGGTGAAATTGAAATTGACTATAACAGATTTGATAAATCTGAGAGAGATAACAATGCAGTTGCTATGCCGGATGCAGTTTCGGCAGAAGAAGCCTGTGCATTTCTTGATAAAATGCTTGGTGAATTAAATTCAACAGGTGGAATTATTGAGTGTGTAGTTGATGGGCTTAAAGCTGGTGTTGGTGAGCCGGTATTTGAGAAATTGGATGCAAATCTTGCTAAGTCCATTATGTCAATTGGTGCTGTTAAAGGCTTTGAGATTGGTGCAGGATTTGGCGTTGCAAAGTCAAATGGTTATGATAATAATGATACATTTGTTATGGAAAATGGACAGGTGACAAAGAAGACAAATAATGCAGGCGGTATTTTAGGCGGTATATCTGATGGAAGTCAGATAGTGCTTAGAGCGGCAATTAAGCCTACACCATCTATATTTAGAGAACAGGAAACTGTCAATAAAAATGGAGAGGATATTAAGATTCAAATAAAAGGTCGTCATGACCCTATTATCGTTCCTAGAGCAGTTGTAGTAGTAGAAGCTATGACAGCAATAACAGTTCTTGATATGTTATTTGTGTCAATGACATCTACAGTTGCAGGTATAAAGAAATTTTTTGAATAGAAGGTTGCGTTATGTATAAACTATTAAAACAGGATGGCAAAGCCAAAAGAGGAGAATTTCATACAGTTCACGGTGTTATTCAGACTCCTGTGTTTATGAATGTGGGTACAGCTGCGGCTATTAAAGGCGCGGTTTCTACTGATGATTTACAGGGGATAAAAACTCAGGTGCAGCTTTCAAATACATATCATCTTCATGTCAGACCGGGTGATAAGATTGTAAAGCAGATGGGTGGACTTCACAAGTTTATGGTATGGGACAAGCCTATACTTACAGATTCAGGTGGATTTCAGGTATTTTCCCTTGCTGGCCTTAGAAAAATAAAAGAAGAAGGCGTATATTTCAACTCTCATGTAGATGGTAGAAAGATATTTATGGGTCCGGAAGAAAGTATGCAGATTCAGTCAAATCTTGCATCAACTATTGCTATGGCATTTGATGAATGTCCGCCGGCTCTTGCAGAGAGAGAATACATCGAAAAATCAGTAGCCAGAACTACAAGATGGCTGAAGAGGTGTAAGGATGAGATGGCAAGGCTTAATAGTCTTGATGATACTATAAACAAGAATCAAATGTTATTTGGTATTAATCAGGGTGGTATATTAGAGGATGTTCGTATTGAACATGCCAAAGCTATCACAGAACTTGATTTGGATGGATATGCAATAGGAGGTTTGGCAGTTGGCGAAAGTCATGAGGATATGTATCGTATATTAGATGCAACTGTGCCACATCTTCCATTAAATAAACCGACCTATCTTATGGGTGTTGGAACTCCCGCAAATATAATTGAAGCAGTTGACAGAGGTGTTGATTTCTTTGATTGTGTTTACCCAACAAGAAATGGAAGACATGGTCATTTGTATACTAACAAAGGAAAAATCAATCTCTTTAATGCGAAGTATGAATTGGATTCCAGACCTATTGAAGAAGGTTGTCAGTGTCCGGCTTGTAAGACATACAGCAGGGCATATATAAGACATCTCTTGAAAGCTAAGGAAATGCTTGGAATGAGATTATGTGTATTGCATAATTTGTATTTTTACAATACTATGATGGAAGAAATCAGAGAAGCAATTGAGCAGGGCAGATATAAAGAATATAAGAAGGCTAAGCTTAATGGCTTCAATGAAGGTGAAAAATAATAAGTTGTAATATTGTAATGAAGGAAGGTAAAAAAATGAGTATGAACAGTTGTTTTATGTTGGATGCAACAACTACACAGACAAATGGTGCAATGAGTTGGATTATTATGATTGCGTATATTGCAATTTTTGGTCTTGGCATCTATTTCTTAATCGTAAAGCCACAGAAGAAGGAACAGGAAAAGCATAGAGCTATTCTTGCATCAATGGAAATTGGTGACAGTGTTCTTACAACAGCAGGTTTCTATGGTACAGTTATTGATATTCAGGATGATACAATTATTGTTGAGTTTGGTAACAATAAGAATTGTAGAATTCCAATGCAGAAGGCAGCAGTTGTTGAAATTGAAAAAGCAAATGCAGAATAATTTTATGTGAGATATAGCTGAGATTTATATCAAATGCTATTTGAACTAGGCTGTATAATGAAATGAATGATATATGGTCGAGTATTTATACAGAAAAGAAAAATATGCTCTGGTATAGCAAAAAGGTAAAAATTTGTTATACTGGAGCAACTAAAGTAGTGATAATCAAAAAGAGTTTGCAAAGCAAACTCATAAGTGCCGGCCACGGCACTTTTTTATATAGGAGAAAAATTTGGGTTGGTAGTATAACATTATATTGTTCAGAATAAGAATAAATTGTTTACATAATGGAAATATTAATAAAAAAATGGTGGTGAAAATATGACTGATATTTCTAATGACAAAAACAATCAAAATAATGCTCAATATAAGAAAATGACTGAAACGCCGGTTACCAAGCTGATTTTGCAGTTGGGTATTCCAACAACAATTAGTATGCTTGTTACTAATATTTATAATATGGCTGATACTTATTTTGTGAGTAGTCTGGGAACAAGTGCCAGTGGTGCTGTAGGTATTGTATTTGGCTTTATGGCAGTTATTCAGGCATTTGGTTTTATGTTTGGTCATGGTGCAGGAAGTATTATTTCAAGAAGTCTTGGTAAGCAGGATAAGGAAGAAGCTGGAAATGTGGCAACAACAAGTTTTTTTGCAGCGCTTATTGCAGGACTTATAATTACAGTTTTAGGTTTGGTTTTTATTGAACCGTTAGCAATATTTTTAGGAAGCACAAAGACAATTTTACCATATGCAAAGACATATATTTTTTATATATTGCTTGCTGCACCAGTAATGGCGGGAAGTTTTGTGCTTAACAATATACTTAGATATGAAGGTAAGGCGGCATTGGCTATGATTGGTCTTATAGCCGGTGCGGTTTTAAATATATTTGGTGATTACATTTTAATTAGAAAATTTGATATGGGAATAGCCGGTGCAGGTATTTCGACAGCGGTATCACAAGCTATAAGCTTTTGCATTTTACTTGGTTTATTCCTTATGGGTAAAACACAAAGTAAGATTAGAGTTAAGGCAATATTGACAGGAATAAGGGATAATTTTGAAAGATTAAAGCTTATATGTGTAACTGGTCTTTCAAGCCTTATAAGACAGGGTCTTTCAAGTGTGGCAACAATGGTATTGAACCAGCAGGCAGGAGCATATGATGATGCTACAGTAGCGGCCATGTCAATTGTATCAAGAATAAGCTTTTTCATATTTGCAGTTGGACTTGGTATAGGTCAGGGATATCAGCCGGTAGCAGGATTTAACTATGGTGCAGGTAAGTATAGCAGAGTAAAGAAGGGATTTTTCTCGACATTTATCATTGGTGAAGTCTTGCTTGGAACTTTTGCGGTAATAGGTATGTTCTTTGCGGAAGAGTTGGTGATGATTTTTAGGGATGATCCGGCGGTTGTAGAAATCGGTTCATATGCCCTTAGATTTCATTTAGCGGCATTATTCTTCCAACCACTGGCAGTATGTGCGACTATGATGTTACAGAGTGTTGGAAAAAGCTGGTGGGCTGCGATTCTGTCATCAATGAGAAGCGGACTTTTGTTTTTACCAACAATTTATATTGTTTCAAATATGTGGGGAAAGAAAGGTATTGCAGTGTCACAGCCTATAACGGATGTTTTGGCATTTTTGGTGACAATACCATTTGTAGTGAAGTTCTTTAAAGAGTTACCAAAGGAAGACAGGGTGGTGTAGAAAAATGAAAATTTTGTTGAAATTACTTGAAAAATATTATATCATAAAAAGATATAGCGAGTATTTAGGGAAATACTCTTTATAAACTAATGGAAAGAAGGAAAAAGTTATGAATTTTAACGTAGCAGTTATTCCTGGAGACGGCATTGGTCCGGAAATAGTTAATGAGGCAAGAAAAGTACTTGACGCAGTAGGTAAGAAGTATGGTCATTCATTTGACTACACAGAAGTCCTTATGGGCGGTGTGTCAATTGATGCACACGGAGTACCACTCACAGATGAAGCATTAGCGACAGCTAAGGCAAGTGACGCAGTGTTACTTGGAGCCGTCGGTGGACGAGTCGGAATTGATAAATGGTATGAATTACCACCAAATCTTAGACCTGAAGCAGGCTTGTTAGCAATAAGAAAGGGCTTAGGCTTATTTGCAAATCTTAGACCTGCATATTTATATAATGAATTAAAGGCTGCATGCCCACTTAAGGAAAGTG
>CAZESO010000184.1:0-4869 GCA_964515325.1 uncultured Roseburia sp.
GAAGTGTAATCTTTGTACCTTTCTTAAGGTCTTCAAAGAATCTTTCAGTATCATCGTTAAATGATCTTGCACTATGCTTACAGGCATCAAAACATGCACCACAGGAGATACAGGCATCACCATTAACTTCAATGCTTGCCTTTCCATATTCATCAACAATGGCATGGTTAGCACCTTGAACCGGACAGACAGAGATACATTTATTACATGCGACACATTTTTCGTTGGTATATACCAATCCTTTACTAATTTTAGACATAAAATTCACGCTCCTCTTTTCACTATATCTATTAATTGTTTAGTTTTATCACGAAGAATATATTTAAATATTATACCTTAGATTGCAAAATAAGTCAAATTTTGATATAATCAATAGAAAAAGAGTGTGATTGTTATAATTTTTATAAAATATACAGATAAATGCGGAGGTGTTGTATGTGGAAAAAATGTATTTTGACATAGGTGCGTTTGTGATTCTTTGTATTTTGTTTTCTTCTATGTACTTGAGAAAAATGAATAAAGGTAAACAAAATCAATGGTTTATTGTTTTGTTGGTATTATCCATTTTTTCTACAATTGCAGATATTGGGTGTATATTGTTTGATAATATAATTGATGGACAGCTTATATTACAATACATCTTTCATACTGTATATTTGTATGCACATAATCTTTTACCACTTTTATATATGGTGTTTTTATTGATGCAGACAGATACAGCTCATAAAGTTAGAAGGAATTGTGTGCATAAAAGTGCGTTTGTTATACCAATTACAATTATTACTGTATGCATGGTAGCAAACTTCTTTAACAAAAAATGGTTCTACATTAGCGAGGAGGGCTCTTATGTTAGAGGTGATTGGTTTGCATATTTATATTTGTCAGCAGTATTTTATATGATATATGGAATTGTATATCTTAGTGTATATAGAAAGACTGTTAGCAAAAGAAATTTTGTAACATTGATGATAATGTATCCGGCTATGGCGTTAGCGGCTGTGATACAATTTATTAATAAGGATTTAATTGTGGAAATGTTTGCAAATGCAGGTGGTCTTTTGTTTATATCAATTATGGTTCAAAGACCGGAAGAGATACTTGATGTTGATACCGGTATGAATAAATTAAGTTCATTTATAGAAAGTATAGAAAGAAATTATATTAATAATAAAAGCGTTAAAATAATAGGAATTAATATAGTTAATTACAATTCTTTGTATGATATGCTGGGACATAAGGATTCAAATGAAGTAATCAGGATAATCAGAGATTATATAAGAGGTCTTGATAAATCATATAGGTTCAATGCGGATTTGTATTATCTGGGTAATGGCAGGTTATGTGCTATTATAGAAGAGGAAAAAGCAGATAAAGTTGAAGAGGCTGCTAAGGAAATAAATGAGTATTTAAAATCAGAAATATCATATAAAACATTATCACTTAATATTATTGCGTGTGTTTGTATTGTGAGTTGTCCTGAGGATATTAAGGATGCAGATTCGCTGATAGCTTTTGGTAATAGTGTTGGGGCTGATATGTATACTGGTGATTTATTGTATGCAACAAATATATATAAAGAAAATCATTACAATTTAATGAGAGAGATGGATGATATTATTGAAAGAGGACTTGCTAATAAGAATTTTTCAGTGCATTATCAGCCAATATATTCAATAAAAGAAAAACGATTTACCAGTGCGGAAGCTTTGGTTAGACTTATTGATGAGAAGTACGGGTTTGTTTCACCGGGAATATTTATTCCGGAGGCGGAGAAAAATGGCTCAATACACAGGATTGGAGAGTTTGTTCTTGAGGAAGTCTGTAAGTTCATAGCAAGTGATGAGTTTAAACAGCTTGGAGTTGAATATATAGAGGTTAATCTGTCAGCGGCACAATGTATGCGCAATAATTTAGCACAGATGGTTACAAGTGTTTTGAAGAAATATAATGTGGCTCCTAATCAGATTAATCTTGAAATTACAGAGACAGCAGCTACATATTCTCAAAAGGTTATGAATGAAAATCTTGAAGCATTACATAAGGAGGGAATACCGTTATCATTAGATGATTTTGGAACAGGATATTCTAATATTCGTCGTATTGCCTCAATGCCGTTTAGTATAATTAAGATTGACAGGAGTATGACTGATATTGAGGATAATAAAAGGCTTAAGATGGTTGTTGAAACAACCATTAAGATGATAAAGGCAATGAATATGCAGATTGTTGTTGAAGGTATAGAAACAGAGAATTTGGCAAATATTTTTGCTGAACTGGATTGTGAGTATATACAGGGATATTTCTATTCAAAGCCTTTACCAAAGGATGAATTTATTAAATTTTTACTAGATAATGAAAGGAATTAAAAGTATGAAAAAGAAGCTTTTAGGAATGGCAATTGCCATATGCACAGTAGCAACATTACTTATGGGATGTTCAAAGGAGAATGAGAAAACTGAAACTACAAAGAAGGAGAATACAGAAAATACCAAAACAGAAGCTATTGATATCAATATAGGTTGTATGAAGGGACCTACAGGAATTGGTATGATTAAGTTATTATCTGATTCTGATGAAGGCAAATCTGTAAATCATTATAATTATACAATCGCAGGTACGGCAGATGAGATAAGTACGGCTCTTATAAAGGGTGACCTTGATATTGCAGCTGTACCATGTAACCTTGCAAGTGTTCTTTATAACAAGACAGAGGGTGAAGTAATAACAGTTGCCATCAATACACTCGGTGTACTTTATATAGTGGAAAATGGTGAAAATGTAAATGAAGTAGCTGACCTTAAGGGAAAGACAATTTACTCAACTGGTCAGGGAACAACACCTGAATATACACTTAGGTATTTGCTTACAACAGCGGGCATTGACCCGGATGAAGATGTGGATATTCAGTATAAGTCAGAAGCTCCGGAAGTGTTAGCAGCACTTACACAGGATGAGGATGCGGTTGCAATGCTTCCACAGCCATATGTAACAGTAGCATTAAACAGCAATGAAAATTATCGTATAGCACTTGATGTTACTAAGGAATGGGAGACACTTAACTCAGATAATACTGTTGTAACAGGTGTACTTGTAGCCCGTAAATCATTTATTGAGGAAAATAAAGCCGGTTTTGCGGAATTTTTGAAGGAATATGAAGCATCAACAGAATATGCAAACTCTAATGTAGAAGAAACAGCAACACTTTTAGAGAAATTTGATATATTTAAGGCAGCAATTGCTAAGACGGCAATTCCGTATTGCAATGTAACATTTATTGATGGAAATGATATGAAAGAAAAAGCGATGGCATATCTTCAGGTTATTTATGATCAGAATGCACAGGCCGTAGGTGGAAAATTAGAGGAAGGAATGTTCTATATTGAGAGCAAATAAGAAGAAACAAAACAATTTAATAAAAGTAGCTTCTTATATAGTGTCTATAGTAATTTGGATTATTATATGGCATATTGCAGCTAAAGTTATAGATAATACAATATTTTTACCAGAACCGACAAAGGTATTGGAGGTTCTGGTAAATGATTTGTTGCCGGCAGAAGAGTTTAGAGCTAGTTTGCTGGCATCAATTTTGCACATAGGTAAGGGATTTTTGATAGGAGCTGTAGCAGGCATTTTATGTGCCATATTGTCTTCTTTGTGTGAAGTGATTAAAACATTTTTATGGTTTCCCATAAAGGTTATAAAATCTGTTCCTGTGGCATCTTTTGTTATACTTTCACTTCTGTGGTTTGATGCAGAACAGCTGGCAGTGGTTATTTCTGCTATGGTTGTATTGCCGACGATGTACATCAATACACTTACAGGAATACAGCAGACAAATGAAAAACTTATTGATATGGCAAAGGTATTTAGAGTGTCCTTGAAAAATAGGATTGTAAGCATATATGTTCCAAGTGTAATTCCTTTTGTATTGTCAGCTAGCTCATTAGCAGTGGGAATGGCATGGAAGGCAGGAATTGCTGCGGAGATTATAGGACTTGCAAAAAATTCCATTGGAAATGAATTATACAAAGCAAAGCTGTATTTTATGATACCTGAGCTTTTTGCATGGACAATAGTAATAGTTGTGTTAAGTATATTATGTGAGTTCATTATAAAATTGTTGATAAAATGTATTGAGAGGTAAAGAGGAATAGTCTAATGAAAGAAATTGTAATAAAAAAATTGTCGTTTTCTTATGACGAAAAAATTGTATTTAAGGATTATTCTGCAAGATTTCCTTCGGGAAAATTGTCGATTATAATGTCTCCATCAGGCAGAGGAAAGACAACTTTGCTGTATTTAATCGCGAATTTACTGAAAGCTGATGAAGGCAGTATAGAATATCCATATGACAATACAAAGTTTTCATTTGTATTTCAGGATGACAGACTTATTGATAATTTAAGCGTGGCAAAAAATATTAGACTTGTTAATGGCAAATTGAGTGATAATGAGATATTGGAGTGCTTAGAATACCTGAGTATTAAGGAGTATTTTGGCAAAAAAGTTAAAGCCTTAAGTGGCGGAGAAAGGCAAAGAGTGGCAATTGCAAGAGCTTTACTTGCAGATTATGATGTTCTGTTAATGGATGAGCCATTTACAGGTCTTGATGATGAGATTAAGAATAAAGTTATAGATTATGTAAAGGAAAAGGTATCAGAAAGAACAGTATTGGTTGTTACTCATGATAATATGGAAGCAGAAATGTTAGGTGGGCAGGTGTATACCATTTGAAAAGGTATAATTTTAAGAAGGATAGAGGAGTTGTTTATGAAAATAAATAGAAATGGTATTATTGCAATAGCAATAGCTATTGTTCTAATTCTGGTTTTTGGGATATTTGCTAATCCATTAATGAAGTGTAATAAG
>CAZESO010000185.1:0-4852 GCA_964515325.1 uncultured Roseburia sp.
CAACAGGTAATTGTCCTTTGTAAAACAATGCATAAGGTTTATCCTCATAATGCTTTAATTTGTCCGGATAATCATTTTTTCCATAATATGTTATTTTTATATTTTTCTTTTCCAACAACTCCATTTCTTTTTCTATATCAAACATCTCTTTGCTACTTTTTATCTTAAAAATATCACTTTCATGAAAAATCCCTGATTTAATCAAACTATTTTCGTTTGCCCGATATATTTCTTCCGGATTTTCAAATTTTTCCATTGATTTACGTATCTTATCAAACCACATATCCTCAATACTCACTAACCAATACCAGTATTTATCCATTTTATCTCCAATCATTTCTATATCCTGCTGCCTCAGCCAGATGAGACACACATATTTTTTCGCTCCCTTCTATATCAGCAATGGTTCTGGCAACTTTTATTATTTTGTAATAACCACGACAAGACAATATATTCTTTTTATATACATCATCTAAGAACATTTTCTCATCATCTCCAAGTTCACAATATCTTTCAATTTGTTCACCCTGAATTTTTCCATTAAATTTAACCTTTTCATCTTTGTACCTGTTTCTTTGTATAACTCTTGCACGTTCAATCGCGTTAATCATTTCTTCCGAGCTCATACCTTTAATTCTATCTGCTACATTTATATTCACTGTTGGAATATATACCCATATATCCATTCTGTCCAACATAGGACCGCTTATCTTATTAATATATTTTTTAACATTCGCCTCTGTGCAATTACATTTATTTCTATCCGGGTAATAACCACATTTACACGGGTTAGTCGCTGTAACAAGCATAACCTCTGATGGAAAAATAAAATTTCCATTTGCTCTATTTATCACTACCCTTCCATTTTCTAATGGCTGTCTCAAAGTATCTAATGTTTCACTTTTAAACTCTGCTAATTCATCCAAAAATAAAACACCTCCATGTGCCATTGTTATTTCTCCTGCTTTAGGCGGATTTCCTCCACCCACAAGCGCAATCTTAGAAACAGTATGATGAGGTGCCCTAAATGGTCTTTCACATACCAATCCATCTTTCTTTAAATTCCCGGTAATACTTTGAATCTTGGTTATTTCCAGGGCCTCCTCCAATTCAGGTCTAGGCAATATATACGGAATTCTTTCTGCAATCATTGTTTTACCACACCCTGGCGCACCTATCATCAAAATATTATGCATCCCTGCAACAGCAATCATTACCGCTCTCTTCACGCTCTCCTGCCCCTTTACCTCTGCAAAATCTTTCCAATGGTCATCATTACTTTGACATATTTTAAGTTTATTGCCATCCGTTAACACATAATCATCTTTATCAACCACATTTATCACTTCTAACACAGAAGAAACACCGGCAATATATACATTTTTCACCATTTCTCCTTCAATAAGATTTTCTCTTGGAACTATAAATTTTCTAATACCAAGCTTTTTTGCTTCAGCAATAACAGGCAGTACACCATTAACTTTATTCACCCTGCCATCAAGGCTTAATTCTCCCATAACCAACACATCTCTTATCTTTTCTTTATCCACTAATCCCATAGAAGCCACAACCCCTAAAGCTATAGGCAAATCATAAATATTTCCTTGTTTTCTCACATTTGCAGGAGATAAATTTATGGTTATCCTCTTTGGTGGCAAAAAAATATCTACATTTTTTAAAGCCGTTCTCACTCTTTCTTTTGCTTCTTTAACATCAGATGCCAACAATCCAACCATATCCATAACCGGCAGACCACTACTTATATCACACTCAACATCAATAACCTCTATACCCACACCTTTAATATGTGCACTAAGTACTTTACTATACATTCTTTTCCTCTTTATCTTTATCTGGGGAAAATTAATTGAATTTCGAATTTAAGATTTAAATTAAGATATTTTCATACTAACAAAAAAGAACCATTTTTGTCAATAGTACTTTTTTCCTATTGACAAAAATAGTTCTTATTAAATTCTAATTAAAGTAACTTGATTCCATTTTCTTTTGCAAGCTTCTTTGTATCCTCATCCCAAATTGAACACTGAACCTCACCAATATGGGCTTTTCTCAAGAAAAACATACATAATCTTGACTGTCCGATACCACCTCCAATGGTATACGGAAGTTCTTCGTTAATAATAGCCTTTTGGAACGGAAGTTCCGCTCTTTCTTCACAGCCCGCTTTTTTAAGCTGGCTAAGAAGGGCCTCCTTATCAACTCTAATACCCATTGAGGATAATTCCAATGCAATATCAAGAACAGGATAATATACAAGAATATCTGCATTTAATTCCCAATCATCATAATCCGGCGCACGACCATCATGTCTTTCACCATTATCTAAAATATCTCCAATCTTCATAATACACACAGCACCTTTTGTCTTTGTTATGTAGTATTCTCTTTCCTTTGGAGTATTATCAGGAAACATCTCCGCCAACTCAGCTGTTGTAACAAAGAAAATCTCCTTTGGCAATATTTCATGAATATAATCATATTTAATCGACATATATTTTTCTGTTTTTCTCAAAACCTTATATACATCTCTAACAACTTCTTTAAGCTTTTCTTCTGTTCTTTCTTCTTTTGTGATAATTTTTTCCCAATCCCATTGATCTACAAATATAGAATGGATATTATCTACATCTTCATCTCTTCTTATGGCATTCATATCTGTATAAAGGCCTTCACCTACATTAAATCCATATTGATCAAGTGCATTTCTCTTCCATTTTGCCAATGAGTGAACAATTTCCACTTCCTTTTCACCCATTTCTTTTATACCGAATGAAACCGGTCTCTCAACACCATTAAGATTATCATTAAGACCTGACTCAGGTGTAACAAAAAGAGGCGCTGTAACTCTTAAAAGATTAAGTCTCTCTGCTAAAAGATTCTGAAAGAAATCCTTTACTGTCTTTATCCCCACCTGTGTATCATGTAAATTTAAATGTGGTTCATATTCCTTTGGTATAATCATTTTGCTCATATTTATAGTTCCTTTCTATTTAAAAACATTATATTTTTGTTTTAATGTTTCAAACTCTTTATTTATAGCAAGCAATATACTTTGATCACCATTCTCATTGTCAGGGTGATATATTTTTAATAAGTCTCTGTATCTTCTTTTCAAAGCCGCAAAGGAGTTAACACCAGCAAAAAATATGCTCGTATTTTGGATATTGGCTCTAGCTTGAATTGTAGTTTGTCTAAATCTTGTTCTTTCAGCTTCAAAAGCACGACGTTCCTTCTCAAGATTCTCCTTATCAATGGCAATTCTTCTAAGTTCTTTTTCCACAACCTTCCATTGTTTATCAAACAACTCTTTTTTTCTGATTAATTGCTTTTCCTGAATACTAACAGAACCAGAAAGACTTATCTTCTGCTTTTCAAAATCTTTTTTCTCTTTTTCAAACTTTTCCTTTTCTTCTATCAAAGACTGTTTCTCTTGCTTAATTCTCACGCTTTCCAAAAAAAGCCAATGCTTAAGCTCATCTAATGGATCATCTTCAATATCATAAACAAAATTGACCTGATTATTCATCCCCATTGTCCTCTCCATCGCTTTATCAGAAACCATCATAAACAGTTATCGTTTCAATTTTACTACAAGTAAAACAATTTTACCACATATTTATTCAAAAGTTTTTTTTAATTTTTCCAGAGCTCTTTTTTCAATTCTACTGACATAGCTTCTTGAAATATCCATATTTTCAGCAAGTTCTCTCTGCGTAACAGGCTTTCTTCCAAATAAACCATATCTGTTTATAATAATTTCTTGTTCTCTTTTATTAAGCACCTTACTAAAATTATTATACAATATATGTGTTTTATTCTGCATATCACATTCTTCTACAATATCCTTATCTTCACACTCTATCACATCAAGCAAGCTTATGGCATTACCCTCTTTATCTGTCCCTATAGGTTCATAAATACTTGTTTCTCTTTGTTTCTTTTTTTCAGAACGAAGATACATAAGAATTTCATTTTCAATACACTTGCTTGCATATGTTACAAGCCTGTTACCTTTAGAATCATTAAATGTATTAATTGCTTTTATTAATCCAATTGTACCTATGGATAATAAATCTTCCATATCTCTATCTGCCTGATTATACTTCTTTATAATATGAGCAACTAATCTTAAATTATGTTCTATAAGTACATCCTTTGCTTCTTTACAACCTTCTGAAAGCTTTTTCAGCCACAGATTTTCTTCCTCCCTAGTTAACGGTTCTTTAAATGTTTCCAAAAGAAATGCACCTTAGAGCTTTTAGTTCATTTTATGTAAAACCAAGCTTTAAAGTGCATTTCCAAATAAAAAAATATAGAGCCATTCTTGGCTCTATACAATTACATCATTTCTTTTCTTCTTAAAATATCATATTCATCAAGCTCTATTCCTAAATCAATATATAATACTTGTTTAGGGTGCGGAGCAGATTCCATATTTTTTCCATCTTCATCCTTAATCGCTTTAACTGTAACCAGTAAATTATCACCATTAGGCTTCATTACTTCTATCTCTTCTCCTACGGAGAATTTATTTCTCTGCTCAATTCTATACATGCCTTCCTCATTCTTTTCACCAATCATGCCAAGGTATGTATATTCCTTGATATACGTGTTACTATCGTATATTTGTGTGTTTTCATCCGGCTTACCAAAGAAAAATCCTGTTGTGTACTGTCTGTAGGTACATTTTGCAATTTCTTCTTTATAGAAAGGAATTCTGCTTCTATAATACTCTTCACTCTTTTTGTAATCATCAATTGCCATTCTATATGTTCTAGCAACTGTTGCTACATAGAGTGCAGTTTTCATTCTTCCTTCTATCTTAAAGCTG
>CAZESO010000186.1:0-4817 GCA_964515325.1 uncultured Roseburia sp.
TTCCTGATAGGTGGAAAAAGCGAACTTTCAAAACTTGTTGAAAAACTTAGACAAATTGATAGTATTGTAGATATTGTCAGAACAGGAAATTAATAGTATGGGTAATCTTAATGTAAAGAGATTGGTGTTAGGACCGGTTAGAACCAATTGCTATATTGTATATAATAGTGAATTAAAAGAGGGAATAATTTTTGATCCTGCATCGATGAGTGAAAAAATAAAAGAATTTATACAGGAAGAAGATATTACAATAAAAGGTATTTTTTTAACACATGGTCATTTTGACCATATTGGCGGTGCGACCAAATATCAGAAGTATTATGAAGTTCCGGTGTATTGTCATGAAGAGGAAGATGATATTACAAAAAGTCTTGAACTTAATTTATCGTTGGCTTTTGGTGACAGTGCAAGTGTGGTTGCAGATGAACTTTTAAGAGACAGACAAAAGCTTTCGATATGTGGCTTTGATGTTGAAGTGATACACACACCGGGACATACAAAAGGAAGTGCATGTTATTTAATAAAATGCGGTGACGAGAAATTGCTTATAAGTGGAGATACATTGTTTGCAGGTTCCCATGGAAGAGCTGATTTTCCAACAGGAAGTATGTCTCAGATAACAAATTCTATTACTAAGAAATTATTATGTTTGGATGATGATTTGTTGGTTTTGCCGGGACATGAATGTGAGACAACCATTGCAGACGAGAAACCATTGTGGAGGTTATCATAGTGGCAATATTATTAAAGTTAAATAAATCAGATTTTGAATATGATGTGTGGACTTTGGTGCGAGCTTTTTATAGTAACACTGAAGTATTGACAAAAGCTGATGAATTAGATAAAAATTCAATAGAGTTTACCATAGATGTCAAAGTTACAAACAGTAAAGTTTCTGTGGATATTGATGGTGATAACAGGATATCGTATAAAGAGAAGCTTGACAGTCAAGACAGAAAAGAAGTAAAGAATATTTTGAAGAGAAATATATATAATGCTTTGAAAGAAAAGACAGGTAAGGAGCTTCCATGGGGAACATTGACAGGAATCAGACCGGTAAAACTGGCAGTTGGATTAATGGAAAAGGAAGAACATTTTAGTGATGAAGCCATCAAGAGATATCTTAAAGATACTTATTTTATATCAGACGAAAAGATTGATTTAAGTTTGGAAATAGCTAAGAATGAAATAAAATTGTTGGAAGATATTGATTATAAGAATGGATATAGTCTTTATGTTGGAATACCATTTTGTCCAAGTACCTGTCTTTATTGTTCATTTACATCATATCCGATATCTAAGTATAAGGATATGACTGATGCATATGTGGCTGCTCTTGAGAAAGAGATTGACTATGCGGCCAATGAATTTAAGTTTAAAACATTGAATTCAGTATATATTGGAGGAGGAACTCCGACAACGTTATCAGCAGAACAGTTGGACAAACTTTTGTCAAAAATAAAGAGTTCCTTTGATATGACTAATAGCAAGGAATTTACTGTGGAAGCCGGAAGACCTGACAGTATTACAAGGGAAAAGCTTGAAGTTCTTAAAAAACATAAGGTTTCAAGAATTTCAATTAATCCTCAAACTATGAAGGATGAAACCTTGAAGATAATTGGTCGACATCATACAGTTGAACAGATAAAGGAAGCTTTTGAACTTGCAAGAGAATTAGGTTTTGATAATATCAATATGGATTTCATTGTAGGACTTCCTAATGAAAATGTGGATGATGTAAATTACACAATGGAAGAGGTTAAAAAGCTTAATCCGGAGAGTATAACCATTCATTCACTTGCAGTAAAACGTGCTGCAAGACTTAATATGTTTAAGGATGATTACAAGGAATTATCATTTGAAAATAATCAGGAGATTATGAAGCTTACAGAAAAGGCAGCCAAAAGTATGGATATGGTTCCGTATTATTTGTACAGACAGAAGAATATGGCTGGAAATATGGAGAATGTAGGCTATTCACGAGAGGGTAAGATGGGTGTATATAACATCCTTATAATGGAAGAAAAACAGACCATAGTTGCTCTTGGTGCAGGTTCTATGACTAAGTATGTATATCCTGATAGTGAGCGTATTGAACGAGTGGAAAATGTTAAAAATGTTGAACAGTACATTGAACGAATTGACGAAATGATTGATAGAAAGAGAACATTTTTTGAGGCTGTTAAAAAGAAGATTTATAATGATGCCCTTGAAAAAAATGATGTTGCAGCTATTAATGAAATGATTGATTTGCAGATAAATGATGCTGTTGAGCATGGAATATATGTTAGTAATATGGCAGTTGCCATTGCAAAAAAAATGGGATTGCCTGATGACATGTTAGATGATTTAGCAGTGGCAGGTATTCTTCATGATATTGGTAAAATGAAGCTTAGTACATACTTAGAAGGCGAAGATAAGAGTAATTTTGTGGTAGAACAGTTAAGATATGTTCGAATGCATTCTGAATTAAGCTATGACATTTTGAAAGAAATGGGTTATAATGATTTTGTTTTGAATAGCATTTTATATCATCATGAAAATTACGATGGTTCAGGATATCCTGAAAACCTTCAGGGTGAGGATATTCCACTTGGTGCAAGAATACTTCGTGTATGTGATGTATTTATAGCACTTACTTCTGACAGATCATATAGAAGAGCGTTAGATGTTGACACAGCAGTGCAACTTATGATAGAAGAGGTAAAGAACTTTGATATGGAAGTATTTTTAGCTTTTATGAAGGTTGTCCATGAAGTGGATGTTAATAAAGATATTAAAAAATTAGCCGAATAGGCAGTGATAGAAAGGGCGAAGAAAATGGCTTTAAGTAAGAAACCGGTTACAGGTATGAAGGATATTTTACCTGAGGAAATGAAAATAAGAGATTATGTTATGGGAGTAATCAAGGAAACTTATGCAAAGTTTGGTTTTACTTCAATAGAAACACCTTGTATGGAGAATATTGCAAACCTTAGCAATAAGCAGGGTGGTGAAAATGAAAAGCTTATCTTTAAAGTATTAAAGAGAGGTGAAAAGTTGAATCTTGAAACTGCAGAGACAGAAAGTGACTTAGTGGATTTTGGTATGAGATATGACCTTACAGTGCCGCTTGTAAGATTTTATTCAAACAATATGGCAAATCTTCCATCACCTTTTAAAGCATTACAGATGGGAAATGTGTGGAGAGCTGACAGACCACAGAGAGGCAGATATCGCCAGTTTATGCAGTGTGATATTGATATTTTAGGTGAGCCAAGTAATTTGGCTGAAATCGAGCTTATCCTTGCTACAACAACTACACTTGGTAAGCTTGGCTTCAAGGGATTTGAGATAAGAATCAATGAAAGAAGAATATTGAAAGCGATGGCTGCTTACAGCGGATTCCCAGAAGAAAGCTTTGATACAGTATTTATTATCTTGGATAAAATGGACAAGATTGGACTTGATGGAGTGGCGGAGGAGCTTGTTAAGTCAGGATTCTCGCAGGATTCAGTTGATAAGTACCTTGGATTGTTCAAAGGAATTGAAAGTGCAGAAAATGGATTAGAATATTTAGCTAATGAGCTTGGCGAATATTTAGATGAAGACGTAAAGGAAAATCTTTCAGAAATTATTGATAGTGTAAAGGCTACAAAGGCTTCTGAGTTTGAGATTGTATTTGATCCAACTTTGGTTAGAGGTATGTCGTATTACACAGGAACAATATTTGAAATTGCTATTCCTGAATTTGGCGGAAGCTGCGGTGGTGGCGGTCGTTACGATAAGATGGTAGGCAAGTTTACGGGCAATGATGTGCCTGCATGTGGATTTTCAATTGGTTTTGAAAGAATTGTACTTTTGTTACTTGAAAGTGGCTTTAAGATTCCAAATGAAAGTGAAAAAGTTGCTTTTCTTATCGAAAAAGGTATTGGCAAAGACAGACTTTGTGATATAATTGCACAGGCACAAGCTACAAGACAGACAGGTAAGCAGGTTCTTGTTGCCAGAATGAATAAGAATAAGAAGCATCAGAAGGAACAGCTGGAAGCGCAGGGCTATACAGAATTTGTTGACTTCTACAGAGAAGCTTTGAAATAGGAACTGATAGTAGAAAGGAATTGTAAAAATGGCAGAATCAATGAAGGGACTTCACAGAAGTCACAGATGTACTGAAGTATCAAATAAAAACATTGGCGAAACAGTTACAGTAATGGGCTGGGTTCAGAAGAGAAGAAATCTTGGTAGTCTTATATTTATAGATTTAAGAGACCGTTCAGGACTTTTACAGGTAGTATTTGATGAGAATGATGTTAAGGCAGAAGGCTTTGCAAAGGCAGAAACTTTAAGAAGTGAGTTTGTTATAGCAGTTGTAGGTAAGGTTACAAAGAGAGAAGCAGCTGTTAATGAGAATCTTGCAACTGGTGATATTGAAATCAGAGCAACTGAGCTTAGAATTCTTTCAGAAGCTTTGACACCACCATTCCCAATCGAAGAGAATACAAGCTCAAAGGATGATTTGAGATTAAAATACAGATATCTTGACCTTAGAAGACCAAATCTTCAGAAAAATCTTATTTTAAGAAGTAATGTTGCTACTTTAGTAAGAACATTTTTGGCTGAAGAAGGATTTCTTGAAATTGAAACACCCGTACTTACAAAGAGTACACCGGAAGGCGCAAGAGATTATCTTGTACCAAGCCGTGTGCATCCGGGCAATTTCTATGCATTACCACAGTCACCACAGCTCTTTAAGCAGCTTTTAATGTGCTCTGGCTATGATAGATATTTCCAGATTGTTAAATGTTTTAGAGATGAGGATTTAAGAGCTGACAGAC
>CAZESO010000187.1:0-4812 GCA_964515325.1 uncultured Roseburia sp.
TTTGAAAATGTATATGTAGTTCCTGAACAGGAGCTTCCTGATGGTGAATTCCCAACAGTAAGCTATCCAAACCCTGAAGCAGCAGAAGCTTTTGAACTTGGTCTCAAGCTTGCAAAGGAAGTAGATGCAGATTTGGTACTTGCTACTGACCCTGATGCAGACAGACTTGGTGTGTATGTTAAGGATACAAAATCTGGCGAATATTATTCATTAACAGGTAATATGTCAGGTTGTCTTTTAGCTGAATATGAAATCAGCCAGATGAAAGAGCTTGTTGGTTTACCGGATGATGGTGCTTTGGTTAAGTCAATAGTTTCATCTAATATGGCAGATGCTATAGCTAAGGCATATGGAATTGAGCTTATTGAGGTTTTGACAGGCTTTAAGTTCATAGGTCAGAAGATTTTGGAATTTGAAGCAACAGGCAAGGGAACCTATCTCTTTGGTTTTGAGGAAAGCTATGGATGTCTCATAGGAACATATGCAAGAGATAAGGATGCTATCGTAGCTACAATGGCTCTTTGTGAAGCGGCTGCTTACTACAAGACTTTGGGCAAAACATTGTGGGATGCTATGATTGATATGTACGAGAAGTATGGTTACTATAAGGATGATGTTAAGTCTATTACATTAAAGGGTATTGAAGGTCTTGCTAAGATACAGGAGATTTTAAATAATCTTAGAGAAAATACACCTGTAGAAATTGGTGGATATAAGGTATTATCTGCAAGAGATTACAAGGCTGATACAATTAAGGATATGACTACAGGAAAGGTTACACCAACAGGTTTACCTTCATCAAATGTTCTTTACTATGATTTGAGTGATGATGCATGGGTTTGCGTAAGACCTTCAGGTACAGAGCCAAAGGTTAAATTCTATTATGGTGTTAAAGGAACATCTCTTGATGATGCTACAGATAAGAGCACTAAGCTTGGAGAAGCAGTTCTTGCAATAGTTGATGCAATGATGTAAGTATTGCAAAACGGAGGAAAATAAAATGGAGATAAATGGTGTAAACTACGATTGGTATGACAGAAAGAGAACATTATTTGGTTTTCCTTGGTCATTCACAAGATATATGTTTAATGGAGATAAGCTTATTATTAAAACAGGTTTTTTCAATATACATGAAGAAGAAGTAAGACTTTACAGAATAATGGATATGACATTATCAAGAAGTCTTGGACAAAGAATTTTCGGGTTGGGAACAATTATTGTAAATTCATCAGATAAGACAACTCCTATTCTTCATATTAAAAGTATTAAGAATTCTGAAAGTGTTAAAAACAAATTATCAGATTATGTTGAGGCTTCCAGGAAGAAAAACCGTGTATCGGCTAGAGAATTTATGATAGGCGATGATGATACTGATGATGATATTTAATCTTTGAATACAAGTAAAAAATAGTTGCAAATTAATCATGCTCTGCATATACTAACATTAACCGGTTAGGAGGCAGAGCATGAATTTTTATGATGAAAATTCTACATATGAATTGATGGAGAACTACGAAGATGAAGTTGGAGATATACTTTATTTGAAGGAGTTGTATCCGCCAAGCTTTATTTTATTTCAGAACATCATTGATGAAGAATGTGATAAATTAGAGTTTGATGGAAGCATAATGTTTGATGAATATCCGGATAAAGAGAGATTGCGTACTCTTGAGATGAAGGTGTACCAGTTAGCAAAGAATGGAATAAAAGAAAATATGGCAAAAGAGCAGAACAAAATGGGAATGCCATCGGATGAGTGGCTTAAGGACATTATGTGTGTGTTATTGATAAATGAAATGATGCGCCGTAGAAGCAGACGAAGAATTGGAAGAAGAGGGTTCTGTTAACTAATTTTAAAGAGCTTAGGAGATTAACGATGGAAGAAAAGCTTAAAGAAGCATTAAATAAAATAATAGATGAAGATTTAGTATCAGCGGTTATAAGTAGTAAAAAGCAAAAATCTTATGAAGTTGACAAGATAAAAATAAGACCGGTTAAGATAAAGGAGCAGGTGCTTTTTCAAGTGTCATCCTTTGTTGGAACTAAGGTGCTTCATAAAAATGTTGAATCAGAAGAATTAAAAAATATATTGATGGAAGAATTTGCTTATAATTTTTCTCAGGGTCAATTTGTATGTGAAGATGAAGATGCAAATGTTTTGGTAAGCAAAAAAGGGCAGGTGACTGTTAAATACAAGAAACATCCTAGAATAGAAAAAGAGCCACTTGCCCATAATAGAAAAAAAGAATATCTTATTGAAGAGGGTGTACCGGCAGATTTTCTTGTGGAGTTGGGCGTTATGAACAAGGATGGTCTTGTACATAAGAATAAGTATGACAAGTTTAGGCAAATCAACAGATTTTTGGAATTTATAGAGGATATTATTCCAAAGCTTGATAAAAACAGGCAGATTAGGATTCTTGATTTTGGTTGTGGTAAATCATATTTAACATTTGCAATGTATTATTATCTTAAGAAGATTAAGAATATTGATGTGGCGATTACCGGACTTGATTTAAAAGAAGATGTGATAAAAACATGTAATAACTTGGCAAAAAAGCTTTCTTATGATAATCTTGAATTCTTGAATGGAGACATTGCAGATTATGATAAGGAATCGAAGGTTGACATGGTTGTTACCCTGCATGCATGTGATACTGCTACGGATTATGCCATTTATAAAGCTGTAAAATGGGATGCAAAGGTTATATTATCCGTACCATGTTGCCAGCATGAGGTTAATAAGCAGATAAAAAATGAGTTATTAAATCCTATTTTAAAATATGGAATTTTAAAGGAAAGAATTTCTGCATTGTTGACTGATGGTATAAGAGCGGAAGTTTTGGAAGCTAATGGTTATGATGCCCAAATTCTTGAATTTATTGATATGGAGCATACACCAAAGAATATTTTGATTAGGGCAACAAAAAGAGAAAAAATGATGAAGAGTAAATCTACGGAGATGAAAGCATTGAAGCAGCAAGAGGATTTGGATGCTCTTATTGATGCATTAAATATATCTCCAAAGATAAAGGAGCTAATTTGTAATGAATAAGCATTTTTTGAAAATTTTAATATCTATATTTATATTTATTGGAATAGTGGGATTTCATATGTATGGAGTTTATAATGAAGGAACAGAAGAGACAGAAGTGGTATCAGGAAGTACATTACCGGTAATCTCGTTCGTTTATAATGGATTAGAAATTAATGCATCATGTGGCTATACAATGGATATGGATGTGGAGTATATGAGAGATAATATTACTCCTGTTACAGATGATAATACAGTTAAAATATTAATAGACAGATATGAAAACAGTATAGTTAATATTTCTTATGAAATAAGAAGTATTGATGGAGAGAGACTTATTGAAGCGAATACCCTTTCTAATTTTGATATAACAGGTGAAAATGTTGAAGCAACCCTTGAGCTTAGCAACATGCTTCAAACAGACACAGAATATATGCTTAATGTTATATTAGTTACAGAGAGTCATGAGAAAATTAATTATTATACAAGAATAATCAAGGAATCGCAGCCTACAATTAAGTCTTATATAGAGTATGTTAAGGAATTCAGTAAAAGTACATTTGATAAGGATGCTTTTGAAGAGTACAAGCCATCTCTTGAGAGATATGGAGTTAATGATGATACTAATTTTGGTATTGTAAATAATGGTTCGGATACAGCCAGTTTGACTTGGGGAGATTTGAAACCAACCCGTGTTGGTGAACCGGGAGTGTTGGTTAAGGAAATACTTGGAGATATTAGCTGTATACAGTTGAAATATGTTGTGCAGATACCAAATGAATACGGCAATGTGCAGTATTATAATGTTACTGAATATTTTAGAGTCCGTCAGGGAAATACTATGATGTATGTGTATGTATATGAGAGAAAGATGGAGCAGTTATTTGAATGTAACACTCAAAATGTTTCAGATACTCGTATAAATCTGGGTATAGACAGTGATTTGACTGTTGAAATGAGTGAGAGTCCTACAGGTTCATATTTATCATTTGTCAAAGAGCGAAATCTTTGGTGTATGGATATTAATGAAAATAAAATGATAAATGTACTTTCTATGGATTCAGGTGATGCATCTGATATTAGAAACAAATTTGATAATTGTGATATCGAAATAGTATCAACAAGTAAGGATGGAGAGATATTATTTCTTGTATATGGATATATGAACAGAGGGGCTCATGAAGGTAAAGTGGGAGTGGCGTTGTATGAGTATAGCATAAAAGAGGATAAGGTTAACGAGCTTGTGTTTGTTCCGTCCACTAAGTCATACTATGTTCTTCGTGAGAATATAGGTAAGTTTGCATATATTACTTCGGGTAATCTTTTGTATCTTATGCTTGAGGACAGTATTTATACAATTACATTTGACAGTAATGAGTATGTTGAGCTTGTAGGTGATTTAAGAGAGGGCAACTTTATTATAAGCGATGATAATACTATGGTTGCATGGCATGAAAATGGTAGTCTGTATGAAGCTGATAGCATAAGAGTTATTGATATTGAAAATAATAAAGATTATGTAATTGAAGCTAATGAAGGAGAGTACATTAAGGTATTTGGCTTTGTTGGTCATGATTTGGTTTACGGAACTGCATTACAATCAGATATAGCTACATTGGCTAATGAACAGGTTCTGTTTCCGATGTATAAGATAAATGTTAAAGTAAGTGGTTCTGATAATGAAGAAGAATACAGAAAAGATGGCGTTTATATAAAAGGTATATCTATTAAAGATAATGTTATTAATCTTGAGAGAGTTGTAAAAGATGATACCGGCA
>CAZESO010000188.1:0-4737 GCA_964515325.1 uncultured Roseburia sp.
AAAAAGGTACTGTAAATGCAAGGGATTGAGAATATATATTCATATGAAATAGACAGATTCGTTAATGACAAATCAGTATTTATTATAGATTTAAGAAGTAAAAAAGAATATGAAAATAGTCATATTTTGGGAGCTGTTAATATATTACCCGCCGATATAGAAAAAAGATTAAGAAGTATTCCAAGGAACAAAACAATTCTTGTATATTGTAGTAGTGGGGGAAGAAGTATAATTGTTGCTAGAAATTTGGCAAAATATGGTTATAATGTAAAAAATGTCATTGATGGAATAAAAAAATACCACGGAAGTTCATTGACATAAAAGTCAAGGGGATTTAATATATAAAGGTAACGAAAAATGAAAAGAAAAGGTTAGAGTTAATGGATAGATTTAAGTTAGTAGCGCCATGCCATTTTGGTATGGAAGCAGTATTAAAAAATGAGATTTTAGATTTAGGATATGATATTGTTTGTGTTGAAGATGGTAGAGTTACATTTGAAGGCGATGCTGAAGCTGTGTGCCTTGCAAATGTATTTATCAGAACGGCAGAACGAATTCTTATACAGGTAGGACGCTTTAAGGCATATACATATGATGAGTTGTTTGAAGGTATTAAGGCTTTGGATTGGAAAGAATTTATTCCAAAGGATGGTAAATTCTGGGTTACAAAGGCAGCTTCTGTCAAGAGTAAATTGTTTAGTCCTTCAGATATACAAAGAATAGTTAAAAAAGCTATAGTTGAAAAGCTTAAAGCGGAATATAATGTATCATGGTTTGAAGAGGATGGTGAAAGCTATCCTATAAGAGTATTTTTATATAAGGATGAAGTTATAGTAACATTGGATACTTCAGGAGAATCTCTCCATAAGAGAGGTTATAGAAAGTTGTCATCAAAAGCACCTATTTCAGAGACGCTTGCTGCAGCCCTTATAAAATTAACACCATGGAATAAGGATAGAATATTAGTCGATCCATTTTGTGGAAGTGGTACAATACCTATTGAAGCGGCAATGATGGCAGCAAATATTGCACCAGGTATGAATAGAAGATTTACTGCTGAAAAGTGGACGAATATTATACCTAAAAAGTATTGGTATGAGGCAGTGAATGAAGCTGCTGATATGATAGATACAAGTGTGAATGTGGAAATTCAGGGCTATGACATAGATGATGATATGGTAAGAATTGCCAGAAAAAATGCAAAAGATGCAGGAGTCGACCATATGATACATTTTCAGACCAGGTCTGTAAGTGAACTTAGTCATAATAAGAAATATGGATTTATTATAACCAACCCGCCATATGGTGAGAGATTAGAAGAAAAAGAAAATCTTAGAAAGCTTTATAAGGAAATTGGTGAAAGATATAAGGCTCTTGATAGTTGGTCTGCATATATCATAACCTCTTATGAGAATACAGAGGAAGATATGGGAATTAAAGCTGATAAAAACAGAAAAATTTATAATGGTATGATTAAAACATATTATTATCAGTTTATGGGACCAAAGCCACCGAAAAGACAGAATTAGAAAGGAATATAAACTTTAGATGAAGGGTAGAGTAAAATATTTTTTGGTAGCGATCTTGATTGTTGTACTGGGGTTTATGGGCTACACAAGATTTATACAAGAGAACAAAATTGAATATATAGCGAAAGGTACAGATAAAACACAGGTATCAGAACAGTGGCTGAGTATTATCTCAAATAGTGTGAATGAAGCGGGAATAAAGCTTTATTTGGATGGAGAACAGGTAAAATTCAAAGAAAATCATATATATATGGATGACAAAATGAACATAATGATTCCAAGCAATGAAATAATGGATGTGTTTGATTGTACTATTAATATATATGATGGTGTTAAAATTCTTATTGAAAAAGCTGAAATGGAAATGGTGTTAAATATAAGTTCTTCTGTAATAACGGTAAATGGAATTGATTATAATATCACAGGAATGCCTATGATTAAAGAGGAACAGATTTACATTCCAATAGATGCAATTGTAGATGGGTTTGGATATGAGTATACATGGAATTCAGTAGAGAATACAGGCTATTTAGTTGGTAATAATAAAGAATTTTTAAAGCATTTACCTTCATACTACAATTATATTGATAAACAGAAGGCTGGTACAATTAAGAATCAGTTACATTTGGGTACATGTTGGGCATGTGCATCGCTTACAGCGTTAGAAACTTCATTGAAACCGGAATTAAATTATGAATTTTCGGTTGATCATATGTCATTGAATAACTCGTTTAGTTTAACACAGTATGATGGTGGAGAGTATTCTATGGCAATTGCTTATTTAACAGCATGGCAGGGACCGGTTTTGGAAAAGGATGATCCTTATGCTGACAGAATGACAGATAATACACTTGAGCCGGTTGTTCATGTTCAGGAAGTTCAAATGATAGAAGCAAATGATGTTGAAGAAATCAAAAGAATGGTGTATAAGTATGGAGGAGTGCAAACTTCTATTTATATGTCATTGATTAATTCAGAAAGTACGTCTAAGCATTATAATAGTGAAACATATTCATATTGCTATATAGGTGAAAATAAACCTAATCATGATGTTGTAATAATAGGATGGGATGATAATTATCCAAAGGAAAATTTTAATGCTGATATAGAGGCTAATGGTGCATTTATTTGTCAGAATAGCTGGGGCAGTGAATTTGGAGATAATGGAATTATTTACATTTCATATTATGATACAAATATTGGTATGACCAATGTAGTATATACAGGTATAGAAGATGTTGACAATTATGATAATAATTATCAGACAGATTTGTGTGGATACAGAGGTATACTTGGATATGAAAGAGAGTATGCATATTTTGCTAATGCGTATACAGCAAAAGGGCATGAATACCTGACAGCAGCAGGCTTTTACGCAACAGGGAAAAATACAGAATACACAATTTATGTATGTGAAAATTTCAAAGGACCTGAATCTTTAACCAATAGAACGGTAGTGGCCACTGGAACTTTGAAAAATGCAGGTTTTTATACAATTGACTTCAATAGGCAGATTGAAGTTGAAGCTGGACAGAAATTTGCAATTATAGTGTATATAAATACACCAAATACGAAAAAGCCGGTTGCGGTTGAACTTGTAAAAGACTTTGCGTCGATTAATGTTAATCTTGAAGATGGAGAAGGCTACATTAGCATTAATGGTATAAATTGGGACGATACAGAAGAAGAACAAGAGTGTAATGTATGTCTTAAATGCTATTCAGTAAATGCCAGTTAACAGGCATTTTTACACTAAGGAGAAAGGAAACTATTAATATGAGTAAGAAAAGATTAATATTTGCAACAACTAATCAAGGTAAAATGGATGAAATAAGAATGATAATGTCAGATACAGATTTTGAAATTTTATCTATGAGGGACTTGAATATTAACATAGATATTGAAGAAAATGGTGAAACATTTGAAGAAAATGCAATAATTAAAGCAAAAGCTATATGTGAAATAACAGGTGAAATGGTTTTGGCAGATGACTCAGGTTTAGAAGTAGATTATATGGATAAAGCGCCGGGAGTGTATTCTGCAAGATATTTAGGCGAAGAAACGCCTTATTCAGTAAAAAATCAAACAATAATAGATAATTTGAAGAATGCAAAAGGAGACGAGCGCTCTGCACGCTTTGTTTGCGTTATTGCAGCTGCATTTCCGGATGGAAAAGTTATTACAGCAAAAGAGACAATAGAAGGTCTGATTGCTACAGAAGAGCGTGGAATACATGGATTTGGATATGATCCGATTTTGTATGTACCGGAATTTGATATGACAACAGGTGAGATGGAACCTGAAATGAAAAATCAAATAAGTCATCGTGGAAAAGCATTAAGATTAATGAAGGAAAAACTTGGTTATGAGAATATTAATTGTTAGTGATACACACAGACATAATGAAAATTTGTATGATGTTGTGGGAAAAATTGGAAAAATTGATTTGTTAATACATTGTGGTGATACAGAATGTCCTATTGAAATTATTAAGGATATGGTAGAATGCCCGGTAATAGCGGTAAGAGGAAATAATGACTTCTTTTCTGCACTTGACAAGGAAGAAATATTTGATATCGACAAATATAAAGTGATGGTTACACATGGCCATCACTACAATGTGTCGTTAGGTGTTGATATGCTTGTGGATGAGGCTTTGTCCAGAGGTGTGAATGTTGTTATGTATGGACATACACACAGACCACATCTTGAAATTCGTGATGATATTACAATAGTTAATCCTGGCAGTATATCTTATCCAAGACAGGATGGAAGACAGGCAACGTATATGATAATGGAAATTGATAAATTTGGAGAGGCTCATTATAAAATTTATTATGTCTAAAATTATGAGTTTATTTTGTAATCAAAGATAAATATTTTTAGAAAAATTTTGAAAAGTGGTAAAAAATAGCTTTGTATATATTGCTGAAACCCTTGAAAAATGGGCAAAAAAACTTTTTAAAAAAAAATTTAAAAAAGTTGTTGACAATATTGGGTTGATAATATATAATAACTCTTGCGTCACGGAGAGACAACCGAAAACGCTAAAGATAAAGTAACCATCGGGGTGTGGCTCAGCTTGGCTAGAGCGCTTGATTTGGGATCAAGAGGTCGCAGGTTCGAATCCTGTCACCCCGACTGAAAACTTACTTGCGGGTGTAGTTCAATGGTAGAACACTAGCCTTCCAAGCTAGATACGTGGGTT
>CAZESO010000189.1:0-4720 GCA_964515325.1 uncultured Roseburia sp.
CATAAGCAACCAGCTCCTTTCAAATAGTAGGTGGCTGGCATATCGCCCCTCAGCTACCTTGTAAAATACATTTTTACAAGTAAATCTATTTAATTTCTACAATATCTATTATATCATAAGTTATAAAGGAACACAAGTTCGGATGCACAAAAAATCCTAATAAATACTATATTTTCATAAGTTTTTGTGGTATAACTAATAATAGTGAAAGTGAGTGAAATTTGATTTTTTATTAATGTATTTATATGAATTTGGAGAGATATATGATAAGAGAAGCAAACTATAATGATTTAAATGATATTTTAGAATTATACTTGTTTCTACACGAGACAAGTATACCTGAAATGTCAGAACAGTTGAAAAATACATGGGATAAAATTATACATGATGATAATCATCATTTGATAGTATGTGAAGTTGATGGAAAAATATTATCATCTTGTGTCTGTGTGATTATTCCGAATTTGACAAGAAACGTGAGGCCATATGCATTTGTCGAAAATGTGGTTACACATAAGGATTATCGAGGAAGAGGATATGCTACATCCTGCTTAGAGTATGCTAAGAAAATAGCAGAAGACAATAATTGCTATAAGATGATGCTTCTTACAGGCTCAAAAGAGGATAAAACCTTAAAGTTTTATGAAAATGCTGGATATAATAGTTCGGATAAGACGGCATTTATACAGTGGTTATTGTGAAGGAGTATATTAAACATGAAAACTAGAAAAGAGATTATAAATTACTGCCTGACTTACCCAAATGTCTACGAAGATTATCCATTCAAGGATGACAATTGGTGTGTAATCAGGCATAAGAAGAATAAAAAAGTGTTTGCATGGATATTTGATAGGAATGAAAATGTATGGGTGAATCTTAAATGTGATACGCAATGGCGAGATTTGTGGCGAAATACCTATGAATCAGTGATTCCGGCATATCATTTAAACAAGGAACATTGGAATTCAGTTATTTTGGATGGAACTGTGCCTACAGAAGAGATAAAAAGAATGATTGGCGAAAGCTATGATTTGACGAAATAAAAGTATATTTGCGAGGTGTATATAATGGAAATAGTAAATGAATTTCCAGTTATAGATATTACGAAAGTGGAAGTTAATAACAAAGAGTATGAAATTATAGAATTATTAGGCAAAATTTTTGAAATATGTTGAGGAGAAAAGGGAATGAAACATATAGCCATAATAGCAGACATACACGGGAATTACATAGCACTCGATAAATGTGTTGAATATGCTATAAGCAGAGGGGTTGATACATTTATATTTTTAGGAGATTATGTAGCAGAATTACCTTATCCTCAGAAAACTATGGAAAGATTGTATGATTTAAAGGAAAAGTATAATTGTGTATTTATAAGAGGAAATAAGGAAGATTACTGGCTTGAACATCGCATAGATGGTGATAGTAAAGTGGTATGGAAGGATAATGATTCTACAACAGGAATGCTGTTGTATGTGTATAATCATTTGACACAAAATGATTTTCAATTTTTTGAATCAATGCAAATATTTCACTTAACACAGGAGCATTGGGCGTGCCATTGTATAGTGAAGGCAAAATGCAATTTATTATTATGGAAAGTGATGGTGGTAAGTGGAAAGAAGAACTTATCAGTATGGATTATGATGTGGAAGCGGTTATAAGAGATATTGATGAAGCGAAGATGATGGAAAGAGCGCCAGCGTGGACAAGTATTACAAAACATTTATTGAGAGAAGGAAAGGTAAGTCATGCTGCAGTTTTAGGCAAAGCAATGGCATTATGTACTGAGGAATTAGGAGAATGTAATTGGCCGAATGTACCTGAAAAGTATTGGGAAATGGCTGTTAAAGAAATGTTAGGATAAAGGTATTGGAGAATGGGAGGTTAGCAAATATGGAAAAAGCAAGAAAAACAAACGATGACTATAGTTTTATAAGAGGTGTATGTTATGGTGTTCCGTATTTTACACCAGTGGAACAGGTAAAGAGAGAATTAGGTTATGGTAGACGCATTAACTTAAACAGCACAAGAATATGGCTTGTGTACGAGGATTATATAGCTAATCCTCAGAAATTTATCGAAGGACTTGTTACATATGTGCGAACAGCTTACGAAATGGGCTACACAACTATGCCAATTTTGTTTAATGGAAATGGCTTAAATCCAGCTATTCTCGAACCGGAGTTCAAAGAAGAAGGAGAGCGTTATGTAAGTGTTGTTGTAAATGCATTGAAGGATGAACCAGGCATTATTATGTGGGATATTATGAATGAACCATCTTGCAATGATTATATTATGAAGTCGCCTGAAGATGAAAAGGAAGAACGACTTGAAAAAATGTGGGCATTTTTAAGGCATTATAGCAAGTTTGTTAAGAGTTTGGATTCTGATAATCCTATAACTATCGGACATACATTCAGACAGGATGTTGAACCGACTGTGGAAGAGGTAGATGTTATATCAGTACACGACTATTTCTCTACACACAAGGAAGTGGAAGGTACATATGAATATGTAAAGGCTATAGCGGACAAGTATAACAAGCCTCTTATTAATAGTGAAATGGGATGTCTGGGACGAGCTAATCCATATGACCTTGCTATTGAAATGTGCGAAAAATACAATGCCGGCTGGTATGTGTTTGAACTGATGATAGGTGGATATTGGGGTGATATTCACGGCATTTTCTATCCGGATGGAACTATTAGAGATGGTTCGATAATCGCAGCACTTATGGGATTTCATATGAATCGTACAGAGACAGCTATTAAGCCAAATGCTAATAAGGAAGGCTATGCTGCTAGAGGAATAAAAATGATTCGTGAAGCATTGGAGGAGAAGACGGAAGTATTCCATGCAGAAAGAAAGTCAGTGGAGGAGATTCTTGAAGCTTGTGAATTTTGTGCAAATCTTTTGGAAGGATGTCAGATGGTTCCAATGTATGAGCCACCTACATTAAAGATTAACAGGTTTAGAAATCAGGAAAATCCTGATATGGTGGAGGTTAGAAAGTTGGCGTATGAACTGGCTGGGTTACTTAAGGATTATTGTCAGTTGATATAGGATGGGGTAATAATGCGACTTGGTATCATACTTGTCGCATTATTTTTTGTATCCATATAAAATAAAAAGTCTGCTGGTTTACATAATTTTTAGATTTTATGAAATTTACTGTTTGTTAGATAAAATTGACTCGCTAAACAGTAAAAAAATGGTCAAATTTCAAAGATATTCAATATTTTTACTGTTTAAAACAAAAAAATGGATTCATAAACAGTAAACTAGAACCCAAAATGGAAATTTAACTTCGAAAAATACTGTTTATTTAATAAAAAGTAATATATAAACAGTAAAGTTTAAAAATAAACAAAATTATGTAAAGTATAAAACTTTTATGTATTACTTTGTGAATTGAAGTGATTATTTATTATAAATAATGATGAAATGTAGGTTATGTTATGATATAATTTCTCTTATGTTATGAGTGATGGAATGGGAAGTTTTAGAAGAGCTGGAATATTGGCAATTGGGGAGAAGGAGGAATTGTAAATATGTATTATCACGCATCGCAAATAGCTGACATCAAGGTGTTAGAACCAAGAGTATCAAATCATAATATACCATTGGTGTATTTTTCAACAAAGCGTGAAAATGTTCTTGTGTATTTGAGCAATGCCATCGAGAAGTATTGTAAGGAAACAGGATTTGAATACAAAGGAAATTGGCAAAAATGGGGACCATATGGATTTGAGCCTGATGAAACATTGCGTTTGGAGGAGTATTATCCTAACGCGATTGAAGATACATACAAAGGTGTTTCAGGATATATTTATTATGTGAAAAATATTGATAATGTTCAGGAGAATATTCAAATTAGTAATGCGGTTACAACATCGGATAATGTGTGTGTTGATGGTTGTGAGTATGTTGAAGATGCTTATGTAGAAATAATCAATGCAGCAGATAAAGGTCTTATTAAGATACTTAAGTATGAAGATATGAATGAGCGAAAGCTTGCATGGATTGAAGAAACTATGAAAAAAGAGTATGAAGAAGCGACAGAACATCCGGAGTATAGACATTTTTTGAGGGGAAAGTTTGGGGTTGGAGAGGTGTAAAAAGTAACAATAATGCAAAATGGGAGAAAATGAAAAAACGGATGGAATTATGAGCAGTTGATATATAAATGTGCAATGGAAATATTGAAAAGGTGGGATAATTATGGCTTCTAGAATGATACATTATGTGATAGCACAGAATATTTTGAAATATATAGATTTAAATGATAGATTTATAATTGGTTCAATTGCTCCTGATGCATGCTCTCATAATGATGGCTCTTATGACGAATGTCATTTTAAGGGAATGTCATTAGATGGTAAGTATAAAGGTGTTAATTGGAATTTGTTTGAAAGAAAATACGGATCAAAGCTTATGGAGGATTCTTTATATTTGGGATATTTTTGTCATTTATTAGAAGATGCTGTTTGGCTTCATGATATGGCGGATAAATATGTAAGAAAATATTCAAGAGAGATTCGTAGTGAATATTATTCAATGGGATATCGGGATTATGCAAGACTTAATAAACTGCTAGTGTTGGAATATAAGCTGGTTGAACCAAATTTTTCATCATTGATTATTCCAGTGGATGAAGTAAAAGAAAAATATGTACAAGCCCATTTTGATGGATTTATAAATGATTTTACGATTG
>CAZESO010000190.1:0-4714 GCA_964515325.1 uncultured Roseburia sp.
GAATTTATATTCCAGTCTCATTTTTGAAGGGTTGGAGGGCATTCATTTTTGAATTCCCTCCAATCAGTTTTTAGAAAGAAAAGAAGTAGGGCGGATTGTCTGCAAAGGAATATAAGAAGAATATGGGTCACATTCTAAAAGAGTGTGGCCCATATTCCATGTGTAGGTTTAATTGTATAGTTCATAAGTTTATTAGTATCAGGATGAGTAAAGGACAGGCTATAAGCACATAATGCAAGACCTGTTCTTTTTAGTTTAAAAGGAAGATTGTCCATAGATATACCATATTTTTTATCACCAAGTATTGGTAATCCGGCATATGATAACTGAACTCTAATCTGATGGTGACGACCTGTAATTAAATTAATATCAAGCAAAGCAAATTGTAAGTCGTCCACGGAAAAAGTTTTGATAACTTTATATTCTAAAACAGCTTCTTTTGCACCGGGAGTAGCTTTATCAACAACTTTTGAAGAATTTGATTTAACATCATGTAGTAAGAAGTTTTTTAATGTAGTTGGCTCCTGTTTAACAGTACATTCATTGGAAGTATTCAAGCAAACAATGGAGTAATAATGTTTGGAGAAGGAACTGCTTGAAAGGTCCTTGGATAATGTAGCAGCAGCTTTTTTTGTTTTTGCATATACCATTACTCCACATACCGGTTTATCCAGACGGTGGATAACACCTACATAGGCGGCTGCGTTTGTGGAAAAGTAATTATTAAGAAGACTTACCATATCAGGGTCAAAGCCTCTTTCTGTTTGAGATGAAACTCCAGCAGGTTTATTACAAACTATTATTGAGTTATCCTCGAATAAAATATCAAGTTTATTTTTAAAGCTCATTATATCATATACCTCCAATTATTTTATTTAACATAATTGTACCGATTAATTATAACATAGAATGGGAATAATAGAGAATAAAGAAAAAATAATAAATATTTTATAGGGGGAAAGGATGCGGATTTTATCAAGAGAAGCAAGAAAGAAAATATATTATATAATAATATTGGTAATAGTGTCCGGATTAATGTATCTGTCTGTAAAATATTTATTGCCTATATGTTTGCCGATTATAATTGCATTTTTTATATCACATATTCTCCATAAATCTGTGATATTTTTAAACAGAAAACTTAGAATAAGTGGAAAAATGGCAGTGTTTGTAGTAATAGGAATAGTTTTAACAATTATGGCTGGTATATTGGTATTTATTTATTCGAAGGTATCAAAACAAATAGGGGTACTTGTAAAGAATATCGACGAATTAATGTATATGGTTGAGGATTGTGTTTTTTCCACTTGTGATGCTATAGGAAATAAATTTGGAATAAATGCAAAAGAAGTGCATAGAGCAGTTGAAGTTAGATTGGATCAGGTAGTAGAGCAGGCTGGAGATAACTTTATGGATAATCTGTTTGCCAACACAACAGGTATTGCTAAGGGAACAATAGATTTAATTGTGTTGCTAGTATTTGTTTTTACTGCTATAATATATATGGTCAAAAATATGAACAGTATAAAGCGTGCTATGGATGAATGTTATTTTGCAAAAGAGATAGCATTTATAAAAAGCATATGTAAGCAAGTGTTTTTAGCATATATCAAAGCGCAGCTTGTGATTATGTTAATTGTGGCCATAATATGTACAATAGGATTATATATTTTAAAAAATCCATATAGTTTAAGCATAGGACTTCTTATTGCAATAGTTGATGCATTGCCATTGTTGGGAGCAAGTATTGTACTTTTGCCTTGGACATTAATAGTAGTTCTACAAGGGAATTACTTTTATGGAGCAATGCTATTTACAATGTATGTATTATCCTATATGGCAAGGGAATATATTGAACCTAAGATTATGGGCGAGAAGATGGGAATTGGACCTGTTATGAGCCTGATTGCAGTATATGTAGGTTATACACTGTTCGGTTTTTGGGGAATGATTATAGGACCATTTATATTTGTGGTTATTTCTAGAATAATGAAGATGGTTAGAATGAAATTAGATAATAATTGATATATACTATACCATACGGAGGAAGAATATGGTTAGAAGTGCTAAAAACTGGTACAAACATCTGGATTTTATTGTATTGGATATGATATGCCTGGTGGTATCATTTTTCATTGCTATATTTATTAGACATGGTTTTGATGCATTTGATTTAAGCTTTTTTGAAACTTATCAAAGCGCGATGGTTGTTATAATGCTGGTAAATGCAGTATATGTGCTGTTGATGGAGCCGTATAAGGGAATATTAAAAAGAGGTTATTTCCTTGAATTTGGCGCAGTTGTTAAGCAAAGTGCAGTAATATTTGCAGGACTTATTATATGTATGTATGCGTTAAAGCAGACATTTATGTTTTCACGTATAGTATCATTCCTGTTTCCTATGACAAATTTAGTGATTTCATTTATAGCACATCTTGTGTATAAAGTAATACTTAGAAAGACAGCTAAAAAGAGGAAACCAAAGGATTATGTTATATTGGTGGGAAATACTGCTAATGTAAAGAGAATGATTGATTCAGTAATGCAGAATGTATTTTTGTCAATATCAATAGTTGGAGTAGTGTTAACAGATAGTGATGAAAACACATTTGAAGGTATAAAGGTTGTTAAAAAAGAGGATATATTTGATTTTATCCAAAATAAAGTAGTGGATGAAATATTTATAGATGCTACTATTGAAGATCGAATGACATATGCAGATGATTTCCTTGGAATGGGACTTACAGTTAACTTTGCCATGGATGACATCTTTTCATATGAGATGGCAGAGATGCGAAAGTATTGCGGTATACCGGTTGTGTCTGTAGGTGTTAACAGATTATCCAATCATGAGGTTGTAATTAAGCGATTTATTGATATAGTTTTTGGTTTGTTAGGATGTATTATAACGGTCTTTTTGACCATTATTATAGGACCAATGATATTTATAAGTTCACCAGGACCTATATTCTTTAAGCAGAAAAGAGTGGGGAAAAACGGAAGGAGATTCTATATCTGGAAGTTTAGGACTATGTACCTGGATGCAGAAGAGCGCAAGAAGGAATTGATGGTTAAGAATGAGATGAAGGGACAGATGTTCAAAATGGACAACGACCCTAGAATCATCGGCTCAGGAGAAGATGGAACAAAGAAGGGATTGGGACATTTTCTTAGAAAATCATCGCTTGATGAATTTCCACAGTTTTTTAATGTATTGAAGGGAGATATGTCCCTTGTTGGAACCAGACCACCTACGGTGGATGAGGTCAAGGAGTATGAGAGGCATCACAAGTCAAGACTTGCAATGAAGCCTGGACTTACAGGAATGTGGCAGGTATCAGGACGTTCTGATATATTTGATTTCGAAAAGGTTGTGGAGCTTGATAATTATTATATTAAGAACTTTTCTTTGGGGTTAGACTTTAAGATAATAGGAAAGACATTTGTTGTACTGCTTAAGAGGCAGGGGGCGAAGTAGAGGTAACGAACAAGGATGAAGGAATTTTTTAACCCATATGGCTATAAGATAAAAATATTCTTATTATTTGTAGCTGATGTGATATGTATAAATATGTGTTCGTTGATAGCTTTGCTCATAAGATTTGACTTCAAGTACTCGGCAATAGATAATAAATATCTTATGGCAGCTATTGATTGTGCACCATTGAATACAGTTATTATGATAATATTAATAACAGTATTTAGACTGTATAGTAGTGTGTGGAGTTATGCTAGTATAGTAGAATTATTTAGCATAATAAAGGTTGTAGCAGTTAATTTTGCATTGCAAGTTATGGGGATGAACTATATTTTTGATAAACCTATGCCAAGAAGCTTTTATGTGCTTTACGCGGTTCTTATGCTATTTGCATTAATGTGTACAAGATTTGGTTACAGATTCGTACGAATGGTGCGAAGAAATAATGACAAGGCTAAAGTAAACGTAATGATAGTTGGTGCCGGTATGGCGGGAATGGCACTGGCTAAGGAGATAAGTCAGTCAGAGCATATAAACAAAAAGGTTAAATGCTTTATAGATGATAATGTGAATAAACGAGGAAAGTTCCTTTCTGGTGTTCCCATTGTGGGTAACAGAGTTGATATTCCTCATATGGTGGAAAAGTATGGAATTGATGAGATATACATAGCGATACCATCTATTAAGCCAGAATCCCAAAAAGGAATACTAAATATATGTAGTGATACAGGAAAAAAAGTTAAAACTTTACCTGGTATTTATCAGTTGGTAAATGGAGAAGTATCGGTATCTAAGCTTAGAGAAGTGCAGATAGAAGACTTGCTAGGACGTGATACAGTAAATGTAGATATGTCCGAGATAGAGGAAAGTATAACAGGTAAAACGGTGGTTGTTACTGGTGGTGGCGGTTCTATCGGAAGTGAGTTGTGTAGACAGATAGCTGAATACAAGCCAAAGCAGCTTATAATAATTGATATTTATGAAAATAATGCATATGAGATACAACAGGAGCTTATAAGAAAGTATGGTAAAGGACTTAACTTAGTAACACTTATTGCATCTGTTAGAAATACTCATAGAATGGAAAGTATATTTGAAAAGTACAAGCCTGATATAGTGTTTCATGCAGCCGCTCATAAGCATGTACCACTTATGGAAGATAGTCCAAATGAAGCTATTAAGAATAACGTATTTGGTACATATAAGACTGCAGTGGCAGCAGGAAAGCATGGGGTG
>CAZESO010000191.1:0-4696 GCA_964515325.1 uncultured Roseburia sp.
ATAGCTCTTGTAATAGCCTGTCTTATCCACCATGTAGCATAAGTACTAAACTTATAACCAAGTCTGTAATCATATTTTTCTACTGCTTTAATAAGACCTAAATTACCTTCCTGAATAAGGTCAAGTAATGTCATACCTCGCCCAACATATTTCTTTGCAATACTTACAACTAATCGAAGATTTGATTCCGCCAGCCTTTTTCTTGCGTCCTCATCCCCTTCTTCAATTTTCTTTGCAAGCTCGATTTCTTCATCTGCCGACAACAACGAAATCTTGCCAATGTCTTTTAAATACATTCTAACAGGATCATCAAGATTAATATTTTCCGGAATATCAATTTCATCTTCGATTATGATTTCATCATCAGCAATGTCATCACTAATCTCCAAAACATCAATTCCATTTTCTTCAAGCTTGGCTATGATAATTTTATAATCGTCCTCACTTAAAGTTATTCCTTCAAAATGTTTAGCTATATCGCCCTTTTCTATAAAATTCTTCTGTTTCTTTGCTACCTTTATCACCTTGTCAATGTTTGCATTAAACATTTCATTAACTTCCGCCATCTTTTTTACAAAACCTCCATACATACTGTAAATTCTTAAAGCTCTATCTTAACCTTAATATTCTTGAATGTTTCCTTCTCTTTTTGAATATTAAGAAATTCTTTTAAATCTGTTTCATTCTTAGATCTGTAATCCAGACTATTCGCTTTAACCCTTTCTACAGCCTGTATTAACCTTTTAACCTTCTCATCCTTCTGTAAATCCGCGCCTATATTGGCGTTAAACAAACTTGCCACTTCTGTTTGTTCTTCTTCGCTTTGGAAATGATTGATAATCTTTGCCGGATTCATTTCGCCATTTTCCAATTGTTCAAAGAGCATATCCGCAACTATATCATATGGTTTTTCAACAAAATCCTTCTTACTAATGTAATTTTTAACCTGACTGTAAATACCCTGTTCCTCAATAAGCCAGGTAAGCAATGTCTTTTGAGCTTCACACCCTGCACTCAAAGTCTCCTGCTTCTTTTTATTTTCTGCAACTTTTTCTTCATATTTAGGCTTCTCTCCATCATATGTCAAAGCTAATGTATTAACCGTCTTCACAAGACTATCCTTTGGAATCATAAACTCATTACAAACAGCATCTATATACACATTTCGCTCCAAAGCATCAGAAAATCTTAACAGCCTAGACGCAACCTCTTTATGAAATTTAGCCTTCTTATCAGGGTCACTTTCATCAGTTTCTTCTCTAAGCTTGTCCACCTCAAACAAAAAGCTGTTTCTTGCATTATCAATTCTGTTTTGATACTCTTCTGCTCCCAAATTCTTAATAAATTCATCCGGATCCTTATATGGCTTCATATTGATAACCTTTGCAGAAATCCCCGCATCACGAAGTATAGGTAACGCTCTTAACGCCGCTTTTACACCTGCTCCATCTGAATCAAATGTCAAATAAACATTTTCACAATATCTCTTCAACAAATTGGCATGCTTGCTTGTGTAAGCTGTACCAAGTGATGCTACTGCATTGTTAAATCCAGCCTGATGTAATGCAATAACATCCATATAGCCTTCGCAGATAAGCATACAGTCCTTTCTTGAAGCCCTTGCTATATTAAGTCCATAAAGATTACGACTCTTATCAAAAAGCATTGTCTCCGGAGAGTTCAGATACTTTGGCTGACCATCACCCATAACTCGCCCACCAAAAGCAATTACTCTATTATTTATATCCATAATCGGAAACATTACTCTATTGGAAAATTTATCATATACACCCTTCTCAGAAAATGTAAATAAACCGCTTTCTTTAAGCACGTCATCCTTATAGCCCTTTGACTTTATAAACTGATATAAATCATCCTTGTAATTGCTTGAATAACCAAGACCAAACTTGGTGATTGTTTCATCTGATAAACCTCTATTTTTCAAATATTCATATGCTCTTACACCTTTTTCACTTTTAAGCAGTCTGTAAAAATATCTTGCCGCATGATTATTAACTTCCAAAAGCTGTTGTTTTAAATCAGCTCTTTTCTTCTCTTCTGCACTATACTCTCCAACCGGAAGATTAATCCCTGCTCGCTCTGCAAGATTTTGTACCGCTTCCGTAAATGAAAAGTTCTCATACTTCATCATAAATGTAAACACATTTCCACCTTGGCCACAGCCAAAACAATAATACATCTGCTTGGCAGGTGTCACTGAAAATGATGGGGATTTCTCATTGTGAAAAGGACAAAGACCAAAATAAGTTCCTCCTTTTTTTTGCAAACGTACATAAGAAGAAATCACATCTACAATATCATTTCCACTTCTGACTTCTTCAATTAATTCGTCTGAATAATACATAATAATCCTCCATGTTACTTCATTTACTTACTTTTTGAATCATTTACCTTTCCAAAATGTTGGTACAAATTCTTCTTCAAATTTTGTGACTGAATACTGATCGCTCATACCGGCTATGTAGTCACATACAACTCGCTCAGGTGTTTCTCCAAGCTCATTAATAAAATACAGAAATTCATGTGGCAATTTATCCGTATGCTCAAGATAATGCTCATAAAGCTTCGTTATCATACTCTCAGCCTTTGATTCCTGACCTTTAGCAATCGGATTAACATACACATTACCAAACATAAACTCTCTTATGCCTTTCATGGCATTTCCAATCTCTTCAGACATTATAATATCTGGCTTTCCAATGCTATTATCGACAATATCACTGATAAGAGTATTCAATCTCATCTTGGTATTATTTCCAAGAACATCTCTATAATACGCCGGTATATCATTTTCCGACAAAATGCCTGCTCTTATGGCATCATCAATATCATGATTGATATATGCTATCTTATCTGCCAGTCTTACAACCTTACCTTCCAATGTAGAAGGATTACCTGATGTTCTGTGATTTAAAATACCATCAAGAACCTCCTTTGTCAGGTTCAATCCGGCACCTGACTTCTCAAGAATACTTACAATTCTTACACTCTGCTCATAGTGAGTGAAACCATATTTACAAATTCTGTTTAACGCTCTCTCACCTGCATGACCAAAAGGCGTATGCCCCAAATCATGGCCCAAAGCAATAGCTTCCGTCAAATCTTCATTGAGCTTCAATGCCTTTGAAATAGAACGGGCAATCTGTGATACTTCCAATGTATGAGTTAATCTTGTTCTGTAATGATCTCCCTCAGGAGCCAGAAAAACCTGTGTCTTGTGCTTCAATCTTCTAAATGCCTTACAATGAATAATCCTGTCCCTGTCTCGCTGATACACTGTTCGCATAGGACACTCTTCTTCATCTCGCTCTCGTCCCAGCGACTTATTACTATGTGAAGCATACGGACTTAAAACTAAATCTTCAATTTTTTCAAGTTCTTCCCTAATACTAGCGTTTTCTTTCATCGGCAATATTCCCATTCTATCCTTTCGTAATACTGTATGCAGATTCCATTAAAAATATGACAACAAATTCTAAACTTCAAGTGCCAACTCCATCATCTTTGTGAACGACTTCTGTCTCTCTTCCGCCGTTGTCACTTCACTTGTTACAAAAGAATCTGATATTGTAAGGATACAAGCCGCATTCTTGTCAAGCACCGCTGCATTATGAAATAACGCAAAGCTTTCCATCTCAACACCTAAGCATCCTTTATCATCGTGCAAATCCTTATAATAACTTCCATCACCTTCACGATAAAATACATCCGATGAATGTATACAGCCTTTGATAATTGGAATATTAAGTTCTTTTGCCTTATTCTCAATTCTATCTGTTAATTCCTTCGAAGGATATGTCTTATCCTTATCATATCCACTCTGTGTCTTTGCAAATGATGATTCTGAATAGGCTTCCGTCACAAGCACTACATCATACACTTTAGCCTCTTCACAATAAGAACCGGCTGAACCAATTCTAATAATATTCTCCACTCCGTATTGTGAATATAATTCATATGAATAAATACCAATTGATGGCATTCCCATTCCGGAACCCATTACAGAAATCTCTTTACCTTTATATGTTCCAGTATATCCAAACATATTTCTGACAGCGTTAAACTGCTTAACATTCTCCAAATATGTTTCTGCTATAAACTTTGCTCTTAAAGGATCTCCCGGCATTAATACCGTCTTGGCAATCTGTCCTTTTTCTGCACTATTATGTGGTGTTCCCATAATTATACCTCCATTCCAATGCAGCATTTTATAATGCCTGCACTACCAAAAATCTTCAAAATCACATACTACTCGCATAATAATACTTTATTATATCATGTTTTTGTGATTTAATCTAGTAAAATTGTGGATTTCCTTTTTTTTATGTAGATTTCCTTATATTTTTATGCTGATCACCTTATATTATTATAAATATTGGTTTCTTTATGTACTGATTTCCTTTTTCGAGGTACTGTACACATTTCTTTTTTATCTGTACCTCGCAACTCCTATTCCGAGGTACTACTCGAAGTTCTTTCTTTTCTGTACCTCGCAGTTTTTGTTTTTGAGGCACTATACATATTATTTACCTTTCAGTACCTCGTTTTTTTTAATTTTTAATAAAATATTGATTTTTCCGAGGTACTACAAATGTATTAATTTCTACTGTACCTCGTTTAAAAAAAAGTCGAGGTACTACAAAAAAGAAACTTTTCATAGTACCTCGTACAATAA
>CAZESO010000192.1:0-4685 GCA_964515325.1 uncultured Roseburia sp.
CATTGCTTCCTCCCTGAAATCTTACGATAATATCAGCTTTTTCGCCAAGCATGTCGACAATTTTACCTTTACCTTCGTCACCCCAGTTGGCTCCAACTACTGCTTTTACCATTGCTAATTCCTCCTATTACTTTTACATATAACTTGTAAACATTTTACCGTAGAAGTATACCACAGCAAAAACTATAAGTAAAGATAAAGGTTAATGTTTTGTTGTAAAATTATTTTTTTTGTTGTATAATAAAAATATATGAAGCGTAGAATCAAATTTGATGCGGAAATAAATACATTAGAGAGAGAATTTGTCGTGTAATTCCCTTTTAGATAAGGAGGTTTGTATGAACTTTTTCGAGCCAGGCATTACAATATTGCAAGCCGAACGCAAATTAGAAGATTATATTTTAAATGATACATCTGAGGAATTTTATTTGAAGGATATACCATTAACTGAGGAAGATTATGATTATGTTATAAGTGTTGTTATGGAGTATTCCAAGAATGTCTATAGTTTTGATGATTATAAAGATATTTTACTTCTATATATTGTATACGGTTATGTTGTGTTCAAGACCCAAGGTATAGATAACATTTTCAAAAATTTATTTGTTTTTAATACCAGTCACATACCACAGCATCACACAAGACATCTTGTATACTCAATTGCCAATTTATTTATGGAGTTGGGTATATCTATGTTTGATGATAATATTGATTCACTGGAAACAGTATTAAAAGTACTTAAAAGACATGCGTTTTATACATAAGAAAAACCGCCAACATTGGCGGTTTTTCTTATGTATACCTCATTCCACTATTTTACCTTTTACTATATTTATAACCACATCAGCATATTCTTTAACAATATCATTATGAGACACAACAATAACTGTTTTGCCACTTTCGGTTAATTCTTTCAATGTCTTAAATATAATAATTTCATTTTCTTCATCGAGATTACCCGTAGGCTCATCTGCTAAAATAATATCTGGATCATTAGCTAACGCTCTGGCAATAGCAGCTCTCTGTTGCTCACCACCTGACATCTGTGACTTAAGATGTTCCATACGTTCCTCAAGACCAAACCTTTTAAGCAAACCTTCTGCCACTTCTTTTCTCTTCGAAGGTTCTATTTCATCATTAACCTTCATTGGTACAATAACATTTTCAACTGCACTAAGATATGGATTAAGATAGAAATTTTGGAACACATAACCTATATGCTTTGCTCTGAGATTACAAAGTTCCTTTTCTCCATAACCTTCCAGATTATTTTCTAAAATCTCAACTGTACCTGAACTTGCCTTTTCCAATGTTCCCATTATATTAAGCAATGTTGACTTACCTGAACCAGATGGACCCATTATTCCATACATTTTTCCCGACTCAAATTCGACGCTTACATCCTTCAAAACATCTCCTGTATTCTTATAATTCTTTGTGATTCCTGTTAACTTTATAATTGACATTTATACCACTCCTTTTCCCAACATAAATCTAATGCCGTTTTTAATACTCTTATTAATAAAAATTCTTGCATGTACCAGCACTACTAATATTATAAAAAGTGCTGCTATGACATATGCCAGCACATCCCACCATCCACTGTCGCCAATCAACAACAATAATGAGTGAATAGTGTCAACCTTAGATAATTGCTTCCATACAATCGCGGATAGCAATATTGATACAGGAAATGCAATTATTATGTCGGCGAACGGTTCCATAATACATATATTATAAATCCTTTTTTTACTGTATCCAACCACCACATATACACCCATCTGAGTATACATATTCTTAAGCTGCATATTTCTTATTAATACCACCGTAACAGCCGAAAAAGCTATAATTACCAACAACACTACAATCATACTTGTCATTATTAAATCTGTTCTTTGAATAAAAAACGGATCATTGGAAACTTCCTGCTTTGCCGCGCTATCAAACCAACTGCTTGTCCCAGCACTTATTATCTTTAAAAACATGTTCAATGATATTTCCAAAAAAACAAAGTTTATAATCCAAAAGCAAATACTAAGAATACTTACCACTTTTTCAGTTTTTCTTTTGTTTTTAATATAAGAATTCATTTACTCTCCTGACTTTAACTCTTTTGCTACATTTATATCTTTAATGGTTATTCTAGCTACTAATGTGCCAATCAACCCTGTAATTACTACCAAAAATATTGCTATAACTACATTTTGAGGATATATAATATACAAATATTCTCGTTTCCAATATTCTAACAAAGTTCTTGATATAAATGTTACAACAATACTGTATAATCCAACAACCAACACAGATAATAATAATGCTTTAATGAGATTAACCAACTTTTCTACGAAAAATATACCTATTATATCATTTCTGGTATATCCCATAGACATTTTAAGGGCAAATTCCCACTTTCTATCCTTAACTTCATTTATTGATGAAATTATAATATTAATTACCGCAACAAATAGCAACATCACTGATATCAGATTACCTATCTGAATTACATATTCAAAGTAACCTATCATACTGTCATCTAACATCTTGTATCTCATAAATAAAATTTCACCATCAGTTGCTTCATAAATCTCTTCAATAAAAGCATCCACATCATATCCTTCTTCTACATATATACTGTAACACTCATCTTTGGTAACTTCATAAGCCTCATCCCCAAAAATCATTTTAAGTTCTTCCTGACTTTGTACATCATCATCATACTTCAACTCTTGTAAATCAAGCGCCAACTGTGGATTAATAAAACAAATACATCCCGAACTTCTCGCCTTTAAATTATCATAGGTTCCAATAACCTTGAATTCTATTGTTTGCGAATGTACATTGTTGGGTGTTTCATACCTCATCTTGATTGTCTGTCCAATAAGAGCATCACCATCACCAAGATTCTTGGTATCATATATACCAACTTCGCACAAGTACCTTGGTAATATTATCTCATTTTCTTCTGGAATTCTTTTTTCACCTTCATAATCATAATCAAGCACAGCATCATAACATCCAAGAGTTGGAACTCTTGCTGAGTCAGTATACAGAACATCTGAAGCCTGAATCCACTCTAAGCTTATCTCAGTTGTACATAAAGACATTTGCCTTACTCGTTCATCATCACCATATAATTCTTCCAATAATGCAAGCCTTTCCTCTGCCATCCCTTCTTGAACTGTATCGATAATTATTCTTGATTCCAAGAATTCCATACTTGCATTTAAACCATCACTAACTGAATTAATATGTGAATTTACACCTATATATGTAACTAATGATAAAAATATCAATATAAATGAAATCCTATTTCGCTTTTTTTGGGACTTTAAATCCTGCAAGCCTGATAATATAATATCTTTCAATTTACACATTTTATCTCCGCCCCTTACTCTAGTTTATAAAGTTCTCAAACTCCTCATCACTACATTCAAACAAATCTATACTTTCACCTGATTCATTAAATATTTCCACTCTAATTATCTCAAGATGGGTATTTTCATCTCCACTTCCACCGCCACCTTCATTGTATCGTTCCACTTCCATATAGCAATCGGTTCCTTTTATTGGAAATTGAGAAATCCATGTAATTCGCAAATCTCCTTTTTCATCCAAAAAATTTTTTGTATCTACCCATGTATGCATATATCTATAATATTCTGTCAATTCTGTGCTATTTTCTGTTTTAAACTCTTTTATCTTATCTATGGTTATTTCTTCAATATTTTCATTATATATATCTAAAAGTTTACTATAAATATTCTCATTATAAAAAATAGGACGCCTTGTTACCTTATATAAATCCGGAAACGATGTACTTGTTGCCCCATTATAGAAAGGATAACAGGTTGTCATATAACCAATTTCAACCCCCTCATAATCTGTATCATTACATCTTATTACTAACGAATATTCTTTTCCTTCACCAATAAACTGAATCTCTGCTCTTATATCATTGCATTCTTCAAGTACATTATCATTTGCTCCGCAAAATTCAGCATCTTCAAATACTTTTATTATTTCATCTATCACTTTATTATCATCTATGTAATGGTTGGTCACATTACTCCCATCTATAGACAAACCCAAAACTATTGCATTGATATCATTTTTTTCCCATTCACAATACTCTAAATAATCTGAAAATTCTACAGTTACACCTGTTTCATACGCTTTAAACGCATCCTTCATTGCCTGGAGCTTTTTTTCTTCAAACTGCTTTTTATTTATATATCCTACAATGGCAACTATTGCCATAACTAATATAAAAACTATTACTGTCACTATTATAAAAAACTTTACACTTAACTTTTTTGCTTGTTTTTTCATTTTGTATTTTCCTTTTCCCATTCCATAATTACATCTACACTACATCCGCATATAACTACACGAGATAAACAAGTATGGTGTATATTATACACCATACCTGTCATATATACCAGTATTATTAATCGAAATGTGCTCTCAAAACACTTAAATTAATAGTACTAGTAGTGCTTCTTATACCTGGTTCATACTCTTCATTTTTATAAACATAAAATGTATGAGCATATATGCCAGAACTAGAATTTGCTTTTACTGTTTTATTATTTGAATCATACAATGTTCTTGTTCCATTTGTTTTCTTATATAAAAGTGCTGTATACGAACCTGCTGTATTTATTGAATTATAACGAAGTTCAAAC
>CAZESO010000193.1:0-4681 GCA_964515325.1 uncultured Roseburia sp.
ACAAAGGTGCTCATTTCGGTATTGCTGTGAGCCATTCTCATAGAAGAAACAATAAAATGTGGAAGTCAAATGTTAAGTCTGTAAGAGTTAGCGTTAATGGCGGAACAAGAAAGATGTACGTATGTACAGGTTGTTTGAGATCTGGTTTAGTTGAGAGAGCTTAAGCACTTGATTTTAAACTAAAAAGGCTGTCGATTTGACAGCCTTTCTTTTTTGTATAAAAAAACTGCGCCATAACTGGCGCAGTCCACTTCTACTATTATCAAGAAATACCACCGAATATTTTCTTAGCAATATCTACTGTTTCTTTTGCATCCTTTGCATAAAAATCAGCATCTATCTTCTTGGCGTAATCAGCAGTTAACACAGCACCACCAACTACAACCTTTACATCATCAAAGTTTTCTCTTAATAATTTAATTGTATCTTCCATTGAGCCAAGTGTCGTTGTCATAAGTGCTGATAAACCAACAAGCTTAACATTATGTTTCTTAACAGCCTCAACAACCTTCATCGGATCAACATCTTTTCCAAGGTCTATTACGGTGTATCCATAGTTTTCGAGTAATACTTTAACAATATTCTTTCCAATATCATGAACATCACCTTTAACCGTAGCAAGTACAATCTTGCCTTTTTCAATAGCTTTTTCATCGCTATTAGCTAATGAATCCTTTATAGCTTCAAATGAATTCTGTGCTGCTGTTGCTGATAATATAAGCTGTGGTAAGAATATTTTACCCTGTTCAAACAATGTGCCTGCTTTATCAAGTGCAGGAATAAGTACATTATTAACAATATCCATCGATGAAACATTATCACTTATCAATTCCTTTGTATATATTGATGCTTCATTCTTTAGTCCTGTTTCAATGGCATGCATAAGCTTTTCTTCTTTAGTACCTGCAATTGTTGTATCACTTCCTGATGTAACTGTTGCAACACTATTTGTACTTGTTTTTAATACCATATCACCAAAATACTTAACATAATTAGTTGAATTCTCGTCTATTGCCTTTAAAACTTTATATCCCATGAATGAACCCATCATAGAATGAATATTAGGATTCATAATAGGTAAATCAAGTCCTGCATTTAAAGCCATTGTAAGGAATGTTTGATTGATAAGTTCTCTATTAGGTAAGCCGAATGAAATATTTGACACTCCAAGAACTGTCTTTAATCCTAATTCATTCTTTACTCTGTTTAGAGCTGTAAGTGTCTCTACTGCCCCCTCCTGCTCAGCTGAAACAGTAAGTGTAAGACAATCAATAAATACATTTTCCTTTGGAATACCATATTCTAAAGCTCTATCAAGAATCTTCTTTGCAATTTCAAATCTTCCTTCAGCAGTCTTTGGTATACCGCCTTCATCAAGGGTCAAACCTACAACACATGCACCATATTTCTTAACTAACGGTAATACCGTTTCTAAGGACTTTTCTTCGCCATTTACTGAATTTACAATAGGTTTACCATTATATATTCTAAGAGCAGCTTCCAAAACCTCAGGAATTGTCGAATCAATTTGCAAAGGAACATCTACTATTTCCTGTAATGCCTTGATTACCTTGATAATCATTTCCTTTTCGTCTATTCCCGGTAATCCAACATTAACATCTAATATGTCAGCATTAGCATTTATCTGTTCCAATGCCTGACCTAATACATAATCAATATCATCATTTAAAAGTGATTCCTTAAACTTCTTTTTACCGGTTGGATTAATTCTTTCACCTATAACTCTTGGTTCATCAATTAGAACTGTATTTGTTGCAGAGCAAACTGCCGGAATGCCTTTATACTTAACATCAACAAGTTCTACAGAAGAAAACTCAATTTCACTGAGCTTTTTATCTAATTCCTTTATGAATTCTTCTGTTGTACCACAGCAGCCACCAAAGAATTTTACATTATATTTCGTAAATTCCTTCATCATTTCTGAAAATTCAGATGCCTCTACATTGTATGTATTAGTCTCCGGATCAGGTAAACCTGCATTTGGCTTTAACACCAAAGGAAGACTTGTCCATTTACGCATTTCCTCTACTACAGGAAGTAATTCTTTTGGTCCCAATGAGCAGTTTACACCTATAGCATCACAGCCCAAGCCTTCAAGAGTAATAGCCATTGAAGATATAGAACAGCCTGTAAATGTACGCATATTTTCTTCAAATGTCATTGTAACAATAACAGGTTTATCTGAATTTTCTTTAGCTGCAAGAACTGCCGCCTTTACTTCCATTAAGTCAGTTTGTGTTTCAACAACGATTAAGTCTGCCTCACTGCCTGCAAGAATTTGTCTTTTATAATAATCATAAGCAGTATCAAACGGCAAGGTTCCTGTTGGCTCAAGTAATTGTCCTATAGGTCCTAAATCCAGAGCTACAAATACATCCCTGTCTACATTTGCCTCGGCAACAGCTTCTTTTGCATTTGTAACACCTGCTTTTATTAATTCTTCAACACTATATTCGCACTTGGACAATTTGTAAGGATTTGCACCAAATGTATTAGCATATATAATATCAGAGCCGGCCTGTACATATAACTTATGAACCTCTTTAATAAGTTCTTTATCTGTAATATTTAAAACCTCACAAAGTCCACCTATCTTAAGACCTCTGTTTTGAAGCATTGTTCCCATAGCTCCGTCAAGTAACACATAATTTTTTTCTAATAATTTCTTAAAATCCACAATGTTCACCTCGTACTTTAAATTCACATTTTTTATTCATATTGCAGGTTACGCATCCACGACTAACCTTCTTTATAGGATTATCACTAATTCCAATAACACAAGCTACAGACTTTCTAGGATTCAATATGAAGCTTTCATTTGAATTAACACCTATGTTTTTGCCTGCATCTAATATATTTAAAAAAATAGGCTCCAGAGCAAGTGGCAAATCACCATATCCAAGCCCGAACCTAAATGTAAAATGCTTATCTTTATACAAATATTTCAATTCTTCTTCAATTGCATCACATAGTCCGTCAACAGCTACCGATGCTGTTGCGTCAGCAACTAAAGCTTTAGATAAATCTTGTAGCTCACATAGTTTAATGTATTTATCAATACTGCTTCCAAGAGTCGCACATAATAGAATCACTTTATTGCAACCAGATAAATGCTTTTCTATTGATTTTCCTGTTAAAACCAAGTCAGTACCTAAAACCTGCACTTGATTTTCACTTATATCTATGTCAAATACTTTATAGGTATACTTGGGAATGGCCTTAGCTTCAACTTCTTGTTTACATAATTTAATTATGTTTTTAATTCGCTCATCAGGCTCATTTCCCTTATAACCTAAATATCTTGAAATCGTCTTATCCTCTATTTCAAAATAATTAATTTTCTTCAAAATTATCCCCATTTCTATAAAAGGTTACTAATCGCCTCTGATATTTTCTTTGCAACATAAGGGTTATTCATTGTATAAAGATGAATTCCGTCAACCCCCTGTGATATAAGGTCTACTATCTGGTCGATGGCATACGCTATACCTGCATCTCTTAAAGCTTCAGGATTATCACCAAATTTATTCATAACCTTTGTAAATTTAGCCGGAAGACTTGCACCACACAAAGATACCATTCTTTCAATCTGACTTTTATTTACAACCGGCATAATACCTGCTTCTATTGGAACCTTAATATCAGCTATTTCACACTTTTCCATAAAATCATAAAAGGAATTGTTATCAAAGAACAGCTGTGAAACAAGATGACTTGCACCACATTCAACCTTATATTTTAAATTTTTTATATCATCAGCAAAGCTTTCTGCTTCAGGATGACCTTCCGGATAACATGCTGCAGCAATATCAAAATCACCATTATCCTTAATAAACTTAATCAGTTCACTTGCATGTTTAAAATCTTCACATCTTGGAATATCGGCAACAATATCACCTCTAAGAGCCAAAATGTTTTCTATTCCATTATTTCTAAGAGCGTTAAGTTCGGATAAAACCTGATCTTTCCTAGAATTAACACATGTCAAATGAGCAATAGGTTCAATATTATACTTATGTTTAATTACAGATGCAATCTCGCAGGTTTTGCTATTACCAGCTTCTAAACCGCCTGCTCCATAAGTTACACTTATAAAATCCGGTTTTAAGTTCTTGAGTTCCTCCAAAGTGTTGTAAATTGTGTCAATACTGCTTGTCTTCTTTGGCGGAAATATTTCAAAAGAAAACACTGTTTCCTTTTGTCCGAAAATTGAAGCTAATTTCATTACTATATCCTCCTTACGAGCAGAACAGATTATAACCTATAATAAGCATCGCTGAAATCAACACCACAATCCAGAAATTAAAATCAATATATATTCCTATGGCAATACCTATAGCCATCCAAAAAAGGATAAATCCACATAATCTTCGCATATAAAAATCTCTTTTTTATATATTATATGCGTAAAATCCAATATAAGAATATAATATTATTTTTCTGTTGTATCACTATGCAATTCAGACTCTTCTGTTGCTGCTTTTACTATCTCTTCGTCTGTCAGTTCATTATCATTTTTCTTTGTAAACTTATTAATAACATCCGGTATCATATCTATTATCTTAGAAAATGCATCCTGATCTTTAATATTAATAATTTTGCTTGAACCATTATGAATTACTAAAACTGCGCTTGGAGACATTTTTGCGCCCATACCGCC
>CAZESO010000194.1:0-4678 GCA_964515325.1 uncultured Roseburia sp.
TGTCTTGAGATGGAACTTGGTGAACCGGATGAATCAGGCAGAAGAAGACCGGTTGAAAAGCCAGGCTCAGAATTTGATATTCCGGTTGACTGTGTAATTATGTCAATTGGTACATCTCCAAACCCACTTATCAAGTCTACAACAAAGGGTCTTGAAACACAGAAATGGGGCGGTATTATCGTTGCAGAAGACACAGGTCTTACTTCAAGAGAAGGTGTTTATGCCGGCGGTGATGCAGTTACAGGTGCTGCAACTGTTATCCTTGCTATGGGTGCAGGTAAAACAGCAGCTCAGTCTATTGATGAATATTTATCAAATAAATAAGTAAATTATATAAGATGTACAGAGGATTTTCTCTGTACATCTTGTAATATTTAAAAAGGAGAAAAATAATGTTAAACAGAATACTAATGGGGATATTAGACTACAGAAGTTCGTTCTATGAGTTTATGAGAAAAATGTTATGGGTGTTTTTGCTTAGCTTATTATTTATAGTGACAAGTATTCCAATTTTTACAGTTGGAGCATCTGCGGTAGCCATGTATTCTGTGCTATTGAAGCTGATAAGAGAAAAAGAATTTAAGTTGTTAGGTGATTATTTTACAAGTTTTGTAAAAAATTTTGGTAAAGCAACAATCATATGGATTATTTGTCTGATATTAGGTGTTGTTTGTTATATTGATATAACTTTTTTTGTTGGAGCAACAAAAGGATTTGGAGCAGTTGGTTATGTTATGCTTGCAGTGGCTGTAATTATAACAGTGGTTATTTTGATGTTTGCATTAGCGATGTTTCCGGTGCTTGCTGAGTTTGAAGGTTCAATTAAGGATACATTCACAGTAGTTGTGTTTATGATAAAGAAAAGTATTGTTAAATCATTTATGGCGGTAGTATCTACTGTAGCCATTGCAGGCTTTTCGATTTTTGTTATTGTGTGTAAAGAATATTTATTTATATATTTTCCACTCTTGGCATTTGGACTAAATGGGTTTATACTATCATATATATATGATAGTGTGTTAAGACCAATTTATGAGGAAGATGAAGAATTGGAAGAGTATGATGGAAGTGAAGAATAAGAGAGGTTGCTGTTTTGGAGAAGATTAAAAAGTTTTTTAAAAAGAAAAGAAAAACAATATTAAGCTTAGTAGGTTCGTTGGCTATGTTACTTGTTGCCGGAGGCATAGGTGTATTTGTTGCGCTTTATCAGAATTTTAGTCCGGACAAGTATATGAAAGAGTTTTATGACTGTTTTTTGAATGAAAGTTATGCTACAATGTATAAAAGTGCAGGAGTTGAAGAAAGTGAATTTATTAATCTTAATAGTTTTACACAGATGATGGTAAATGATTTAGGATATGAGGAAACTGATAAATATAATATCAGTGATTTGGCAAAAGACGGCGAAATGGTAAAGTCAACGATTTCATTTGTTGATTCGGAAACAGAAGAAACTGTTGAATGGGATTTGAAGATTGAGAAATCTAAAGAGAAAAAATATTTATTTTTTAATGAGTGGCAGGTAAATTTAGACGAATTTATTGTTGAAGATATAAATATTGTAGCAGCGACTGAGGTGGAAGTCCTTATAGATGATGCTAATATTACATCAGAAGAGATTGAAGGTGTAAGTAAAACCATTGATGAAGAGACAGGAATGGTTACTTATGTAATAGACAGAATGTTTGCAGGAAGTCATACTATAATTTTTATGGGAACACATACAGAAACAGAATCTGTAATTGCAACATTTAATCAGAAACGTAAGTATTATGCATTTAGAGAAGGTGTGTTAAAGGCGGAAGAACAGGAAACAATGAATTCTTCAGTTAAGAATATAGTTGTAGAAATGTATAATTCAGTATTTAGTGCAGCTGGCGCAGAGAACTTATTGACTATGTTCTCAACCAAGTCAGGTGTAAGCTATAATGTTGTAAATACTTATAGTCAGTTGGCGAGAGATGTAAATAAAGAAGATGGTTCTGTATTAAATAGTATTGATATTACAGATTATTCTGTAACATTTGAACCATATAAATTTAATAGTACGGTTGATGTTAAATTTAAATATACGGCATCCTTTACAGCAAAAGGTGAAAGAACAATCGCTGATGGTGTTCGTGACAGATATGAAGGTGTGGCCAATGGTGAGGCTGTAGTAACATATGAGTATATTGATGGAACATGGCAGGCTGTAAATATTGTTATGGAATGTATTGATTATAGTCAGCCGGAGGAGACAGAAGAATAGTGAGTAAACAATATTTTAAACCGGGAAATATGCTTTATCCTGTACCTGCTGTTATGGTTAGTTGTATGCGGGAAGGCGAGAAACCCAATATTATAACAGTGGCTTGGGCAGGCACAATTAATTCTGACCCTGCAATGGTATCAATTTCTGTAAGAAAACAGAGATATTCTTATGATATAATTAAGGAAACTAAAGAATTTGTTATTAACCTTGTTACAGAGGATTTGACATATGCTACTGATTACTGTGGTGTAAGAAGTGGCAGGGATGTTGATAAATTTAAGGAAATGAAGCTTACTGCTATGGATTCAAGATTTGTTAAGGCGCCTTCCATAGCTGAGAGCCCTGTTAATATTGAATGTAAGGTTACACAGATTATACCTCTTGGAAGTCATGATGTATTTTTGGCAGAGGTAGTTAATGTAACGGTTGATGATAAATATATGGAGGAAAGTGGAAGATTTAATTTAAATTCTTCTAAGCTTGTGGCGTATTCCCATGGCGAATATTATGGATTAGGTAAGAAGCTCGGAAAGTTCGGTTATTCCGTGGCTAAAAATAAAAAAGGAACTGGTGGCAAAAGCAAAAAGAGGAAGTAGGGGTGCTTATGAAGATTAGTTCATTACACATTGAGAATTTCAAGACCATAAGGAATGTTACTGTGGAAGAAGTAGACAGTACATTTATTTTGGTGGGCAAGAATAGCACTGGTAAAAGTTCGGTGGTTGACGCTATAAGAGTTATTCTTGGGGATTTGAAAGTGAACAGAGAGCATTTTAATGATCCGGAAAAGGATGTTGTTATTTCCATTAACTGTGAGATAAGTCGGGAGAGAATGGAAATAATGAATAAGATTGGAATTGTGTCAAAGGAGCGAAATTATGAACGCTGGGAACAAGAGTTTTTTGATGCATTTCCAACCTTTAAGAATGGATTCTTGAAGATTGTTTACAGAGCAACACCTGATGGTAAATTTGTCTATGAGGATGAAGATGGTGTGGCTAATTCAAAGCTGTTGGAAATATTACCAAAGCTTTATTATATTGATCATGGAAGAAATTTAACAGAATTTCAAGAGAGCTTATTAGATTTGAAAGCAGATGACCAGCTGGCGGCAATAAAGGACGATGCATGTCTTAATGACAGGGTAAAGGTTTGTAATCAATGTTTTAAATGTATTGAGGATATTAAGAATAAAACGCCGGAAGAGTTGTCTATTATTGAAACGGCGAGACTTATGCAATATAAATTCTATAAGCTTAATTTGGATAATTTTGCAGAAAGTGTAAATAAATGTCTTGAGAAAAATGGTATGAGAGGACAGACAGTTGAGTATAGTGTAAAGATTAATCCTCACAGTCTGTATAAGGTAAATACCAATATTTACAAGGAAGGCAAGAATACCGGCAAAGGACTTATGGGTTTGGGTTCTGGTGGTAAAAGCATTTATATGCTGTCGTTGTTGGAGGCTTATATTGCGGAGAAGAGCAATGTTCACAGCCTTATTATGATTGAAGACCCTGAAATTTGTCTTCACCCACAGCTACAGAAAGTAGCCAGTGAGATTTTATACAGATTATCAAAGAAGAATCAGGTAATATTCTCAACATATTCTCCAAATATGATTTTTAATTTCTCATCAAAACAGATTAAGCAGGTTGTTCTTGATGAGGATGGTTGGACTGATATTATTGAGAATACGGATATTGATGTAATACTTGACGATTTGGGATATACTGCAAATGATTTGATGAATGTAAGCTTTGTATTTATTGTTGAGGGCAAGCAGGATAGAAACAGATTGCCGTTATTGCTTGAAAAGTATTACTCTGAAATGAGGGATGATGATGGCAAGCTAAGCAGAATTTCCATTATACAGACCAATAGTTGTACGAATATTAAGACATATGCTAATTTGAAGTACATAAATAAATTATATTTAAAGGATCAATTTTTAATGATTCGTGACAGCGATGGAAAGAATCCGAAGTATTTGGTAAAACAGCTTTGTAATTATTACAGTGCAAGAGCTAAGGAGGATGTTGGTAATCTTCCGAATGTTCAACCAAAGAATGTTCTTGTGTTGAAATATTATTCTTTTGAAAATTATTTTCTGGATCCGAAGGTAATGGCTAAAATTGGGGTTATTAAGGATGAGGATGAGTTTTATACAATTCTTTACAAAAAATATAAGGATTATTTGTATAAGCTTACAAGCTTTAAGAGATTACTTAGAACACAAAATATAAGAATTAATTCAAAAGAAGACATAAAGAATAATATTGAAGCTATCAAGATTTATGTTAGAGGTCACAATCTTTTTGATATTTTCTATGGAAGATATAGAAGCGAAGAACAGGATATCATAAAGGGGAACAAGTTTGAAAAAGATGAAATCGAACGGATATGGATTCAACAAGACGACAA
>CAZESO010000195.1:0-4666 GCA_964515325.1 uncultured Roseburia sp.
CAAGATTTAAATACCCCTCAGACAATTTTTATAGGGTTTTATTCAATCAAAAAAGAATTTTTTTCTTTCAAAATTCAAAAAATGTTTTTCGAATTTTTGTCAAAAATTTTGTTCTTGTATTGTCAAAAATGAAAAAAAAGTAAAACTTAATATGGATTATTCATTATTGGTAACAGTTGTGGTTTTGCTTGCATTTGGATTGGTTATGCTGTATAGCACAAGTGCTTACAGCTCATACATAGAAAATGATGGAGATTCAGCGTGGTATTTAAGAAATCAGGCTAAGAATACTATTCTGGGTGTTATAGCAATGTTTGCTGTATCTATGTTTGATTACAAATTCTGGAAAAAGTTTGCAGTGTTGGGATATATTGTTTCGCTTGTAACAATATTTTTGGTTCTTTCACCAATTGGTATTGAGGCAAATGGTGCAAGAAGATGGATTGGTATTGAAGGCGTTATTTCATTTCAGCCTGCAGAGCTTGCTAAGCTAGCTATGATATTGTTTTTAGCATGGATTATATCTGAGAGTGCCAATAAGGTTGGTAAGCTGAGAATAATATGTATAATTGGTTTGTTTGTGGCAGTTATTGTTGGTTCAATAGCTATTGTTACATCTAACCTGAGTACAGCCATTATTATATTTGGTATTGCTTTTACAATGCTTTTTATTGCAAGTCCTAATACCAAGGTGTATGTAATGATTGCAGTACTGGCGGTTGTTGCCATAGTGGCATTTCTTAATTTTGGCGACAGCTTTAGAATGGAAAGAATAGAAGTGTGGAGAAATCCGGAAGCTTATTCACAGGAAGGTGGATATCAGGTATTACAGGCATTGTATGCCATAGGTTCCGGGGGATTATTTGGAAAAGGATTTGGTCAAAGCGTTCAGAAGCTTGGCTTTATACCGGAAGCACAGAATGATATGATTTTTACAATTATTTGTGAGGAGTTAGGGCTTTTTGGCGGTGTTGCCATAATTCTTATGTTTGGATTCCTTATATGGAGATTGTATGTAATAGCAATGGAGGCAGATGATTTATTTGGAACCTTGCTTGTGGTAGGTGTTATGGCCCATATAGCCATTCAGGTAATTTTGAATATTGCCGTAGTAACAAACACTATACCAAATACAGGTATTACATTACCATTCATCAGTTATGGTGGTACATCGGTTGTATTCTTATTGGCTGAGATTGGATTGGCATTAGCTGTATCAAAGAAAAAATAATATGACTAAAATATAAATCTTTGAATAATATAATATATACGATTATTCGGAGGTTTGTATATGAAGTATTATAAGGTGGAAAAAACAGATAAGCTCCAAGGAGAGATTGATATTCAAGGGTCAAAAAATAGTGTGTTGCCAATAATAGCAGCGACGGTTATGGTTGAAGATATTGTAACCATACATAATTGCCCGGATATCAGTGATGTTCATGATATAATAGAAATATTAAAGAGTCTTGGGATGACAGTATGTTTTTTTGATAATATGTTATACATAGATGGAACAGATGCTAAAAATGTACCATTAAGAAAAGAAGAAATGTCAAAAACAAGAGGAGGCATAATGCTTCTGGGAGCATTGATAAGTCGATTTAAAGAAGCACAGGTTGCATACCCGGGAGGTTGCAATATAGGAAAGAGGCCGGTAGATATACATCTTGAAGGTATGTCAAAGCTAAATGTAGCTATTTCAGAACAAGCGGAAATGATAGAAGCTTATACGGATAAGATTATAGGTGGTGAATTAACATTAAAATTTCCTAGTGTTGGTGCGACAGAAAATCTTATGATGCTTGCAGTGTTGGCAGAAGGGGTAACAAAGCTTCGAAATGTTGCAAGAGAACCGGAAATTGTTGATTTACAAGATTTTCTTAATAAATTAGGTGCTGATATAAAAGGTGCAGGAACTGATTGTATAACAATTAAAGGTGTAAAGAAATTACATGGTGGAAGATATAAGGTGATTGGCGATAGAATGGTTGCAGCTACATATATGGCAGCAACAGCTGCGGTTGGAGGAAAGGTAAAAATTAATAATATAAAGGGAGAATATTTAAGAGAAGAAATAAATAATTTAAGGAAAATGGGCTGTTATGTAAAATGCAGAAAGAATTATATATATATATCAAGAGAAGAAAAAAGAAAATTGCGACCACTTCTAGGCTTGGAAACTGGTCCGTTTCCTGGATTTGCTACTGATGCAGGGACAATGTTTATTGCTGCACTTTTGAAAGCGGATGGAATTTCCATATTGAGGGAAAATATATTTGAAGACAGATATAAAGTGGTTGAAGAATTGATAAAAATGGGAGCGGCAGCAACAGTTATGAAAGGACGGATTGTTGTTGTGAACGGAGAAGAGAGCATTGTAGGGACAAAGGTTTATGCAAAGGACTTACGAGGAGGTGCAGCATTGATTATAGCGGCACTTCAGGCGGAAGGAACAACAGAAATTTATAATGTTGACTATATATGCAGGGGCTATGAAAATATTGTAAGAGATTTAAGTTGTCTTGGAGCGAGGATAACAGAGGAGATGTAAATTAAATGACTGAGAAGAAAAAGAGTATAAAGCCAATAGTGATTACGCTGGTTATATTATTACTTATTGCTGTTGTGGCTATGTGTTATACAGTAAAATTACATGTTGTCATAAGAGAAAAAGGACAGAGTAGTGATGATTATAAGTTTTCGCTGGAATTTAAAGGCAGTGAAAGATATACAGATACTGAGTTAAAGAATATGTTTTTTGGAGAGGGTTCTTCGAAAAATGCGTTCTTATTTGTGGCGAGACAAGTTTTTAAAGGAAAACAGGAGATACCATTTATAGAGACTTATGATTTGGAGATGAAAGCTCTTGGTAAATTCGAAATTACTCTATATGATAAGAGTGTTGTTGGATATGTTAGATATATGAGTAATAATCTATATTTTGATAAAGATGGTATTGTGGTTGAAAGCTCCATAAAGGAATTGGAAGATGTGCCACAAATTACAGGCTTGGAATTTGATTATTTTGTATTACATGAAAAATTACCCACAGAGAACGAGGATATATTCAGTTTGTTACTGGATTTAACACAATTGTGTACCAAATATAACATGGAAACTGATAAGATAAATATTGTTGGTGATGACAATATTCAGCTTTTTATAGGTGACATTAGAGTTGATTTGGGAGATTGTTCTATGTTGAATGAAAAAATGTTGGATTTAAATGATCTTCTGGGAGAACTTGAAGGAGAGTCAGGAGTTCTGAATATGGAAGAGTACGATTATGAAGATAACGGATATATTTTGAAAAAAAATTAAATAATAGTTGATTATTTTCGAAAAAAATTATATTATATAAAGGTATGAGAGTACATATTTTTTGATTGGTTAATATGCAATAAAAGGTTGAAGGAGAAATAGACCATGCTTGAGATTGGAATAAATGAAGTTGAAGCAGCTGCAAAGATTATAGTTGTAGGTGTTGGTGGCGCTGGAAACAACGCTGTAAATAGAATGGTAGATGAAGGAATTTCAGGAGTTGAATTTATCGGTATTAATACTGATAAACAGGCTCTTAAGTTATGTAAGGCACCAACTGTATTTCAGATTGGTGAAAAGCTTACTAAGGGATTAGGTGCAGGAGCACAGCCTGAGGTTGGCGAAAAAGCAGCTGAAGAGAATGAAGAAGAGATTAGAGAAATGTTATCAGGTGCCGATATGGTATTTGTAACATGCGGTATGGGTGGCGGAACAGGTACTGGTGCAGCTCCTGTTGTTGCTAAGCTTGCTAAAGAAAAGGGTATACTTACAGTAGGTGTAGTTACAAAGCCTTTCAGATTTGAAGCTAAGACTCGTATGAATAATGCTGTTGCAGGTATTGAGAGACTTAAAGAAAATGTGGATACACTTATTGTTATTCCAAATGATAAATTACTTGAAATTGTTGATAGAAGAACATCTATGCCGGAAGCGTTGAAGAAGGCAGATGAAGTTTTACAGCAGGCAGTACAGGGTATTACAGACCTTATCAATGTACCTGCTCTTATCAATCTTGACTTTGCCGATGTTAAGACTGTTATGACAGACAGAGGTGTTGCTCATATTGGTATCGGCTCGGCTAAGGGTGATGATAAGGCAGCAGAAGCTGTTAAGATTGCTGTTACCAGCCCACTTCTTGAGACAACTATCGCAGGTGCAGAGCAGATTATTATCAATATTTCCGGTGATATCGGACTTATTGAAGCTGATGAAGCTGCAAGCTATGTACAGCAGATGGCTGGCGATCAGGCTAATATTATCTTCGGTGTAAGATATGATGAAAATATGGTTGATGAATGTGTAATTACAGTTATTGCAACTGGTCTTGAAGAAGCAGGTTCTAATCCATTTGGACAGGCTAAGACATTCAATTACCAGACAAGTGCTGTTAAGAATTTAAATGCAGGCGTTAAGCCACAGGTTGCACAGCCTACACAGGCAACACAGCCAAAGCAGCCTATAACATTTAAGACACAGCCTGTAGAAAGCAGAGTTGCTGAAAAGAGTATTGTAGTACCTGAATTTTTACAGAGAAATAGAGATTAATGATAACCAAAGGCGTCGCATTTTGCGGCGCCTTTTTTACATTATTTTTACATTCTTCATACATACCTTATACCTA